>JBBSQV010000029.1:0-24724 GCA_038243675.1 Flavobacteriales bacterium | reverse complement strand
GATTGGTTTTGATGCAAATTCGCCTGCATATTCGTGCAAGTTGATGATTTCGCTTACGTTACAGTCGATTAAATGATTGCGGAAAAGCACCATTTCGATAGCTTTGTCGTACCATAAATCGCTAATAATCTTGATAAGTTCAACTCCCGCACGCCTTCTGTTGGCTTGCAATGAAAGTTCTTTGTCGTATAATTGTGTGCTGCTCATTTGCAAAAAAATAATTAGTTAGTGTTGTTAAATTTTTGTTTTGCAAAAGTATTGATTTCAAACGTCTTCCTAAAACTTTCTATCAAAGTTTATGGTAAAAAATAACCGACTTAATAAGTCGGTCATTTTCTCCAATGTTCAAAAGGATTGTTAGATTATAATTCGCAATATCTGACCTGATTTATTAATCATTTCAAGACGAATACTTTGATTTTCAGCTTTGTTTTGTAAAATATTTGAAACAGTTTCAACGTCTGTAGCTTTTTGATTGTCAACTTTCAAGATTATATTTCCTTTTAATTCATCATAATATGGAGCAAGATTCGGATTGTTGATGTCGCTAATTTTCACGCCAAATGTCGTATTGAAACGTCTTTTATCGTTGGCATCAAGATTCTGCAGTGAGATGCCTTTGAAAGCTGCCGTCATTGCTTCGGTTTTGGATAGAATAACAGAAACCGCGTATTGTTTACTGTTACGAATGTAACCCACCTTTACAGGATCATTTGGACGTTTGGTGTTGATAACTCTTGCCATATCAGCATACGATTCGATTTTATTGTTATCTATAAAAGTAATGACATCTCCCTTTTGAAGTCCCGCTTTTTCAGCACCCGTATTTTTATTCACTTTATTTACATAGAAACCAGTACTCTGCGAAATTCCCAATTCTTGTGATGCTTTTAGGTTTAATTCGCCGCCTTCAACGCCAAGAATTCCTCGTTGCACATTCCCGTACTCCATAATATCTTCGATTATTTTTCGACATATATTAGAAGGCACAGCAAAAGAATATCCTACATAAGATCCAGTTTGCGAACTAATCATTGTGTTAATCCCGATTAATTCGCCGTTGGTATTTACAAGGGCCCCGCCGCTATTTCCAGGATTTACGGCGGCGTCGGTTTGAATAAATGATTGAATGCTATTGTTGTCTAAGTTTCTAGCTTTCGCCGAAATAATTCCAGCGGTTACGGTAGAATTTAAGTTGTAAGGATTTCCAACAGCAAGCACCCACTCGCCAAGTTTAATTTGATCTGAATCGGCAAAAACACTGTAGTGTAATTTTTCGTTAGCATCGATTTTTAGCAACGCTACATCCATTTTGGAATCGGTACCAATCAATTTAGCTTTGTAAATTTTGTTATTGTTTAGAGTGATTTCGATATCCGAAGCATCTTTGATCACGTGATTATTGGTTATGATATAGCCATCTTCAGAGATAATGACTCCTGATCCTGTACCAACTTGTGTTTGTCGTTGCTCACTTTTATATCCGTAAAAATATTCGAGTACTGGATCATTGACAGTCCGATATGTCACATTTTTTACGTGAACTACTGAGTGGACTGTCTTTTCGGCAGCTTCTGTAAAATCTAAAACTGATGAAGATAGGCCGACTGGTCTATTATAGGAAGAATCTGAAGCCGTCGTTAATATGTTTTCTTTATTATTTATGATGGCAGTGTCAGGATCGATGAACAGTTTGTAAGCTCCAAGCGTAGTCGCGCCACTCAGTAGGGACACGATAAGAAGACTAGAAAAGTTTTTCATATTAGAGATTATTATGTTTTTTATGAGTACTATCAAATTTAATGCAATACTGATACGTTTAAAATTAGTTTAACGAGCAGTTAACAAGGATTAACTATTCATTAATAGTTGTACTTTTGAAAAACAAATTTTGGAGCAGATGACAATTGACTTTTTTAAGTATCAGGGAGCGGGAAATGACTTTGTAATGTTAGATAATCGAAGTGGCGAGTATGATAATCTCTCAACTGAAAATATTGAGAAACTTTGCGACAGACGATTTGGTATTGGTGCTGACGGACTTATAATTTTAGAAAATACTGACGCGTACGATTTTAAGATGGTGTACTACAACGCCGATGGTCGAGAAAGTTCTATGTGTGGTAATGGGGGCAGATGTATTGTGGCTTTTGCCAAAAGATTAAAGATCGTTGCAACCGAGGCGTCATTTGTTGCTATCGACGGGCCGCATGAAGCATTTATTTCAGCCGATGGCAAAATACTATTACAGATGAGTAATGTGAATGTCATCAACTTGACCGATAATTATTCTTTTTTAAATACTGGATCTCCGCACCACGTTCAAACAGTTGAAAGTATTAAGGACATAAACGTTAAATCTTTGGGTAGTAAAATCAGATACAGTGATTTGTACGGAGATGAAGGAAGTAATATTAATTTTGTCGAACAGAAATCTTCCGATACTTTTGCTATCCGAACTTATGAGCGTGGCGTAGAAGATGAAACTCTTGCCTGTGGCACAGGCGCAACGGCAGTTGCACTGGCAATGCATAATAGCGGAAAAACCCAAAGTACCAATCTTACTATCGAAGTTGAAGGTGGAACTTTAACGGTTAGCTTCGAAAGAAACGGAGATAAATATCAGAATATTTTCTTAGGTGGCCCTGCAGAGTTTGTATTTAGCGGAAGCTTTAAAATCAAAAATACTTAAATGATTACTCTTACAGGAAAGGCAATATATTTGAGAGCGTTAGAGCCAGAAGATTTGGACTTTATACACGGCGTCGAGAATGACGAGCGAATTTGGGAAGTAAGCAATACGCAGACCCCTTATAGTAAATATTTAATCAAACAATATCTTGCAAATGCACATCAAGACATTTACGAAGCAAAGCAATTAAGGTTAGTTATCTGTGAACTGAATAGTACAAAAGCCGTTGGTCTGATAGACTTATTCGACTTTGATCCGCGAAATCATCGTGCCGGAATTGGAATTCTGATTAAGAATACGGCAGATCGCAATAGAGGCATTGGAAAAGAAGCACTTGAACTTTTGATTAAATATTCTTTTCAAAAATTGAATTTAAAGCAAATTTATGCAAACATAGACACAAAAAATGAAGCAAGCTTGCGTCTTTTTGCTACTTTTGGGTTCGAAAAAATCGGTATTAAGAAAGACTGGAATTTAGTTTGCGGTCAATATCGAGACGAAGTTATGATGCAACTTATAAATCAATAATATTTAATTACTGTGAATACTAAAAAATTATTCGGAATCATTTCTGTGATCGTTATAACCATTCTTATTGTCTATGGCTATATGATGTATAGAGAAATTTTTGCAAAGAACACCAAGTTTGCCGAAAAGGAAGTATTTGTGCATATTCCGACGAACTCCAACTTTAATGATGCGAAAGCAATTTTGAATCCTTATATCAATAGTATGGATCGCTTTGAAAAAGTTGCTGAAAAGAAATCGTATGCCGAAAATGTAAAAGCTGGTAGATTCTTGCTTAAAAAAGGGATGAATAGTAACGATCTCATCAATGCTTTGCGTCAAAATGTTCCAGTAAAGCTTGCATTTAATAATCAAGAGCGATTAGAAGATTTTGCTGGAAGAATTGGATCTCAAATAGAAGCAGACAGTACAAAACTAATGGCTTCTTTTACCAATAAAAAGTTTCTGGCTGATAATGGTTTTACAGAAGAAAATGTTCTAGCATTGTTTATTCCGAACTCTTATGAATTTTATTGGAATACAAGTGCCAATAAATTTCGCGAAAAAATGGCCAAAGAATACCGTAAATTTTGGACAGAAGAAAGAATTGAGAAAGCCAAAACGCAGAATCTTACTCCAATAGAAGTTTCGACACTTGCATCTATTGTTCACAAAGAAACGGTGAAGCAAGACGAGCGTCCAAGAGTTGCTGGAGTTTATCTAAACCGTCTGAGAAAAGGAATGAAACTAGAGGCAGATCCAACTGTGATTTTTGCTGTAAAGAAATCAACCAACAATTTTGATACTATAATAAAGAGAGTTTTATACAAAGATTTGGAAACGGTCTCTCCTTATAATACTTATATGTACGCGAGCCTTCCTCCAGGACCAATTGCGATGCCAGATATTACCGCTATTGATGCAGTATTGAATCCAGAGACACACAATTATATCTTTTTTTGCGCGAGTGTAACCAACTTTGGTTATCACGAATTTGCTGTTACGGGCGCACAGCACGAAGCAAATCGCCAGAAATATGTGAAGTGGATAAATGCACAAGGAATAAAACGATAATCTCTTGAAGAAGTGCGTTTGCAGAATTCTTCTTTTACTACTTTGCAGTTTCAAATGTATTGCACAAAACAGTTACGAAGCTTTTCTGACTCCTTCTGACACTTTAAATGAGGACAGAGTAAAAGCAGTGGGGATTTCGGCTACTGCCGTTGCTGCTGCCTCGCTTGCTGGATTAGGATACGTCTGGTATTCTGAATACGATAAATCTTCTTTTCATTTTATAAATGACAATTCGCACTGGCTTCAAATGGACAAGTCTGGACATTTGTATTCTGGATACCATTTGAGTAGAGCAGGAACAGAATTATTGCGCTGGAGCGGAATGGAATCTGATAAAAGTGCCGTAATTGGCACTGTTTCCGGTTTTGTAGTTTTGAGTGCAGTTGAAATTTTGGATGGATTTTCGGCCGATTGGGGCGCATCAACCGGAGATTTAATTGCGAATGCCACTGGCGCTGGACTTTATATTTCACAAGATTTACTGTGGAATGAACAGCGAATTATTCCTAAATATTCTTTTCACCCGACCAAATATGCTGCTATTAGACCCAATCTTCTCGGTAGTAATTTGCAGGAACAATTCTTCAAAGATTACAATGGTCAAACCTACTGGTTATCTGTAAATATTCATTCGTTCATAAAATCAGAAGCAATTCCGAAATTTATAAATATTGCTTTTGGTTATGGAGCAGATGGAATGACATCCGCACGACAATCTGAAGTTATACTAGACCAAAATAACTTCGGAAGAAATCGCCAATTTTACCTTAGTTTAGACCTTGACCTGACGAAAATCGAGACCAAAAACCATTTATTGAAAACTGTTTTCAGCATTTTTAATACCATAAAAATTCCTGCACCAACTTTCGAACTCTCTGATAATGGAAGAGTTAAAGGCTACATTTTGTACTTTTAGTAAAGTTTAACGTATTGATTATCAGTAATTATATTTTATTCTTATCTTTGCAGACTAGAAATTTCTTGTTGGGACAGCGACAAGAGAAATTAATTTTATGATTAAGAAATGGATTTATTACACGTCATTAGCTGGAATTGTAACTTTTATAACACTTAGTTTCAAGCCGCTTCAGACCGAAAAAGAAGGTTGGTTTCACATAGAAGATAATAACAAAATGTTATTTCATTTTCCTTCAATCAATCAGGATGATTATGTAAGTAATAATATTCCTTACACAGGGAAATTTTTTATCGCTTACAAAGAAGCTCTTGCTTTTAAAGAATCTCAAGGAAAATACAAAAAAGTAAATACCCTTGGATATATGGGTAAATACCAGTTTGGGAAATCGACACTTAAGTCGATAGGTGTTTACGATCACAATGCGTTTATCAACAATCCTAAAATGCAAGAGAAAGCATTTATCGCACTTCTTGCCAAAAATAAATACGAGCTTAGAGATGTTATCAAAAAGTATGATGGCAAAGTGGTAAGAGGAATTCTTGTCACCGAATCAGGAATACTTGCAGCAGCTCATTTAGGTGGCGTTGGATCAGTTAAAAAATATTTCCGATCTAACGGGCGTACTGCTAAGAAAGACAACTACGGAACGTCTATAGAAAGCTATATGAAAAAATTTGCAGGTTATGAAACAGCAAGCGTTGTTGCGGATAGAAATGCAAAGGTTTCGATGAGAAGCTAAAAATTAAAACAAGCCTTTTTGAAAGGTATAAAATACGAAAAGCTGCAATTGAAAAATTGCAGCTTTTTTTGGTTTAATAAGTTTATGTTTTATTATGATGCTGGGAAAGAGCGAGGACGCTACATTAGCCAACTTAGTGTGATAGTTTTGAAGAAATGTCGGGGGGTTACAGATATTTTTTTAATAATTCTGCAACAAGAAAAATACAGCAATTATAAAGATGAATGTATTGAAAATTTAATAGGTTAATGCTAATTCGTCTGGAGTTAAAACTTTAATCTCGCTACCTTTACGGTTGATTTCTCAATACGCGAACCTGTAAGATATACTTTATTTGGATACTGGTCAGGAGCGCGACGAACGCGCTAGCCTTCGGTAATCATTGTAATTTAGTAAGTTAAGATTATATTGGGTGTGCAAAAAGTAATCTAATTTTGCAGGTTTCTGAAAAGTCAGAAACTATTCAGTAAAAGATCTAATTCCATTAGCCCAGATGGAAATGAAAATCCTTTTTTAGGCAGACGACAGTTTTTTGCTGCTGCAAAATAGCGACCGAAGGAAGCTCATTTTGCGGATTGCAAAAACGGAGTATGACAAAAAAGATTGAAATGTACAGCTGGATTAAGCTCCAAAAAATAATTATCACAGTTTTGACAATGCAAACGTGGACAAATCAACTTATTCATCTAAAATGTGAGCTGATTTTTATTCTACAAGACCGACTGTTAAATTATTTCTTGTGAATGATGAAGATCGCAGGTCGGTTGTGCAAATCTACTTTGACTTTTTTCCACTCAGAAACTTTGTACGTTTTAATATATTCTGTTGGTAATGTTATATCGCAGGCGACGCAAAGGTGCGTGCTTGGCTGAAGCATGGACAATAAATCTTCAAAAATTTTATTGTTTCTGTAGGGAGTTTCTATGAATAATTGGGACTGATCTTTCTCAAAAGATAGCTTCTCAAGATTCTTGATTGCATTCTTTTTTTCTGCCTTATCAATAGGTAGATATCCGTTAAATGCAAAACTCTGACCATTCATTCCCGAGCCCATAATGGCTAATAAAATGGATGATGGTCCAACCAAAGGTACCACTTGAATCCCTTTTTGATGTGCAATTTCGACAATCGCAGCTCCTGGATCTGCCACTCCAGGACATCCAGCTTCGGACAGTAGTCCGACAGAAATTCCTCGCAAGCAAGGCTCAAGCATTTCGGCGTGCTCACTTGCTTCGGTATGCTTATTTAAAATTCTAAGTTTTAATTCGGACTGCTGCTTTTCGGGATCAACGATTTTAATTGATTTTCTTGCTGTCTTTTCGTTTTCTACAATATAATAATCTAAAAGTTCAATGATGCGCTTTACTTTTTGAGGCAAAACATCTGTAGGGTCACTATCGCCCAGAGTTGTTGGAATTAAGTATAATTTGCCCAGATTTGAAGTAGTGCTCATCGTCGTATTGAAGTTTATTTTTTGAGAAGTTTGTCCGCGATGACGTCGCAGGCTTGATCGATCATATCATAAACCGATTCAAAACCGTTCTGTAAACCAAAATATGGATCTGGAACATCCACATTTTCTCCAGGAAAAAGTTCGTTTAGCAACAATTTTACCTTGCTTTTTTCTTCATCACTTTTAGCTAGACTCAAGACATCATTGTAATTGCTGCCGTCCATCACGTAAATATGGTCGAAATCTATAAAGTCTTGCGCTTTAAATTGCCTTCCTTTCTGATGTCTGATATCCAAACCTTTTTTGTCTGCAATTGCTATTGAGCGCGGGTCGGCTTGTTTGCCAACGTGCCAATCTCCCGTCCCTGCAGAATCTACTAAGAATTTATCTTTAGGTAATTTTGATTGTAAAATGCCTTCTGCGAGCGGTGAGCGGCAAATGTTACCCAAACAAACCATTAGAATTTTTTGCGGCATTGTAAAGTTGTTTTTTTAAAATTAATTAGACAGATAGTTTTTTCTGAATATCCTCTACGTATTTTTTGAATTGTTTATCTGTCGCAACTAGATTGTCTACGGTTTTGCACGCATGCAATACTGTGGCGTGATCTCGATCACCAATTTGCGAACCGATATTTGCCAAAGAAGCTTTTGTATATTTCTTAGCAAAAAACATTGCGAGTTGTCTAGCTTGAACAATATGACGCTTTCTGGTTTTCGACTGTAAGATATCCAAATCTACCTGGAAGTATTCTGAAACTACTTTCTGAATAAAATCGATAGAGATTTCGCGTTTTACATTCTTAACAAATTTCTCGACAACGTGTTTTGCAAGTTCAAGATTGATTTCTTTCTTATTGAAAGAAGATTGTGCGATCAACGAAATAATTGCTCCTTCAAGCTCACGTACGTTAGACTTGATGTTCTTAGCAATATATTCCACAATTTCATCAGGCATCTCAACCCCATCTCTGTACAAAATGTTATTCACGATGGCTACTCGAGTTTCGTAATCAGGCTGCTGCAATTCAGCAGAAAGTCCCCATTTGAAACGAGAAAGCAAACGCTGCTCGATGTCTTGCATATCTACAGGAGCTTTGTCAGAAGACAAAATGACCTGCTTTCCATTTTGATGTAAATAATTGAAGATGTGGAAAAACACATCTTGAGTTGCAGATTTTCCTGAGAAAAACTGAACGTCGTCAATTATCAGAACATCAATAAGTTGGTAGAAATGAATAAAGTCATTTCTATTATTTTTACGAACAGACTCAATATACTGCTGCGTGAATATTTCGGCAGATATATAAAGTACAGTTTTTTCTGGGTATTTATCTTTGATTTCCACGCCAATTGCATGCGCAAGGTGGGTTTTTCCTAATCCTACACCACCAAAAATAAGTAGTGGATTAAAGGAAGTTCCGCCGGGTTTGTTGGCAACAGCCATTCCTGCAGATCTTGCCAAACGATTTGAATCTCCTTCAAGGAAATTATCAAAACTATAGTTGGCATTTAGTTGAGATTCTATTTTTAAGTTTCTAATTCCTGGAATTACAAACGGGTTGCGAAGTTCTGGATTCAGATTCTTAAATGGTGCGTCAACCTCTTGCGTTTTCATCGGTCCGCGTT
Source organism: Flavobacteriales bacterium (assembly GCA_038243675.1). Taxonomy (GTDB): domain Bacteria; phylum Bacteroidota; class Bacteroidia; order Flavobacteriales; family Flavobacteriaceae; genus Flavobacterium. The sequence goes on along the minus strand of JBBSQV010000029.1, from coordinate 15,712 downwards.
GTGCAGAGGGAAGTTGTTCTGTAAAGGGTTGTTTATTGCCATAAGTGTTCTCCATTTTGATTTTATAGAGTAACTTTGCGTTTTTCCCAAGTTCCTTTGTTAGGGCAACTTTGAGTAGCTTGACATAATGCTCTTCCAGCCATTCGTAAAAGAATTTACTTGGCACTTGGATGTACAAAGCATTATCCGTTAGTTCTACTGACTTAATCGGTTCAAACCAGGTTTTATACGCCTGATCCTGGATGTTGTCCTTGATAAATACAAGACAATTTTCCCATACTGATTGAGCAGTTTTGTTCATAAAGCAGTTTAAATTATATATATTGTTAGCGGATTTCATACTTTTACGAAGAGTAAAAATTGTATGTTTTCGGGAGAACAAATATGTGAACAATAATCGTTAAAAAAAAATTTTAGGCTGGTTGATTTAATTAAAATAAAGTCGTAAGGAGTCAAAAAACATAGCAATATAAAACCAAAATAAATTATGAAAGAGCATTTTTCAGAGGTACGTGTAAGGTATTCAGAAACAGATCAAATGGGAGTTGTTTATCATGGTAATTACCTGCCTTATTTTGAAATAGGTAGAGTGGAATGGCTTAGAAATCAAGGGATTTCGTACAAAAGTATGGAAGAGAGAGGTGTTGCTCTGCCGATTGTGAATTTGAGTTTAAATTACAAGAAATCTGCACGATACGATGACATACTGACTATAAAAACAGCCTTCAAGTCACAAACTTCTGTGAAGATTGAATTTGATTGCGAAATCCGCAACGAGCAAAACGAGTTGTTAACAACGGCGAGCTTTCTTTTGGTGTTTGTGGACATGAAAACTGGTCGCGCAACTGCTGCTCCAGATTATATAAAAGAGATTTTAGATAAAATTGAGGATTAAAATTTTGTGTCAATTATTCTTTCACTTTTAGATCAACTTCATGTAAGGATTGGAAGCTTTCTAAAACTTGGTCAGCATTTTTTTTACGGGTCGCAATTTCAATAAAACAGCGCATTTCCATCTTTTGCGAAATAACTTCCAGTCGCTTTTCTTTGATTATCCGCATTACTTTATTAATAACTGCGTAATCAAAGGAAAGTCGGAAATGCACATCAATTGTCTTTTCTACGATTTCAGAATTTTCTAGAACTAATTGCGCAGCTGTTTTATATGCAGAAATCAGCCCGCCGACTCCAAGTTTTGTTCCGCCGAAAATTCTCGCGACGACAATAAGAATATTCGTCACATCAAAAGATTGAATTTGACCGTAAATTGGCATTCCTGCTGAATTGCTGGGTTCGCCGTCGTCGTTTGCACGAAAGTACTTGGTGTCGGTTCCAGTTTGATAGGCATAACAATAGTGGCCAGCCGTTGGGTGCCTCTTTCGGAGTATTTCGAGATGTGATTTTACATCATCTTCATTTTCGACTGGAAATGCATAGCCGAAGAATTTACTGTTTTTTTCTTTAAATATTATCGGCTCAGCTTCAAAATCAATGGTTCTGTAAGTGTCTATTTCTTCCAAGATTGATTAGAGTTTAAAATAACCGACAATTTATCCGATAGTATATTTTGAGAATATTTTAGCTGTCCGCTGAGTTTTGGAGCACTGACTCCGTTGGTTAAATCGAGTTGACCTTCAAAGATTCTCGCTTCATCCCAAAAACCGGCATCTATAAAACTTTGAAAAGTATGTTGTCCGCCTTCTACAATTACAGAAAGAATATTACGCTTTCGCAAAATTGCCAATAGTTGCGGCAACAGATCTTCGGAAGAGACAGTTTCTACGATTGTACCTTTTATCGAAGCTATAGCTAAATTTTGAGTTATCAGAATAGTTTTCGCGAAAGCGGAATCAAAAATAGCTGCTGTTGATGGAACAATTCCACGTCTATCAATTAGAATTTTGGTAGGACTTTTTCCTTTCCATACTCTCGCATTCAAACTTGGATTGTCATCTAAAGCTGTATTTGTACCAACGAGAATCGCCTGCTCTTCGGTTCGCCATTTGTGTACGAGTTGACGCGAAATAGGATTGCTAATCCAAACTGGTTCGATTTTTTCTCTTTGACTTTTATCCGGAGCAATAAAACCGTCACGACTTTCTGCCCATTTTAAAATTATATAGGGTCGATTTTTATTGTGAAAAGTGAAGAAGCGTTTGTTGAGTTCATAGCATTCAGATTTAAGAACGCCAACTTCAACTTCGACTCCTGCATTTTGTAATTTCAGAATTCCAGCGCCACAAACTTTGGAGTGCGAGTCGATAATTCCGATAACAACTTTTGGAATTTTTGATGCAATTATCAAATCGCTGCAAGGCGGCGTTTTGCCGAAGTGACTACAGGGTTCGAGGTTTACGTATAAAGTAGATTCTAATAATAAACTTTTGTCTTTGACCGAAGCAATTGCATTTACTTCAGCGTGACCTTCGCCTGCTTTTTGGTGCCAACCTTCGCCAATGATTTTGCCATTATGTACAATCACACTTCCCACCATCGGATTTGGATAGCAGTTTCCCAATGCATTTTTGGCAAGCTGCAAACAGCGCTGCATATATTTCTCTGAATTCTTCACTTTACAAAAATAGGGTTAATAGATAAATTGCTGTAGCTTTTGTGATAATTTCAATTGAAAATGTCATTATAAATTTAGCGAAAGCGAAAAAATATTTTTAAAATCTAAAAGCAATGCCAAGGACAATTGAAGGCAAACAAAAATATGCGATATTTGCAGCACAATTTAATTTATTATGGCACAGAAACCAAGCATACCAAAAGGAACTAGGGATTTTTCACCTTCAGAAGTTGTAAAACGTACTTATATAATGGACATTATTAAAAGCCATTTTGTGCGTTTTGGATTTAATCCTATTGAAACTCCGTCGTTTGAAAACTCTGAAACCTTGATGGGAAAGTATGGAGAAGAGGGTGATCGTTTGATTTTCAAAATTCTGAATTCTGGCGATTATCTTGCAAAAGCTAATGAAGAACATTTGACTGCAAAAAACAGTACGAATTTGACTTCTTCGATTTCTGAAAAGGCACTTCGTTATGATTTGACCGTGCCGTTTGCGCGTTATGTTGTTCAGCATCAGAATGAGATTACGTTCCCTTTTAAGCGTTATCAAATTCAGCCAGTTTGGCGTGCAGACAGACCACAGAAAGGTAGATTTAGAGAATTTTTTCAATGTGACGCTGATGTTGTGGGATCAACTTCCCTTTGGCAAGAAGTAGAACTAGTGCAATTGTACGATGCGGTTTTCACTGAACTTGGAATTGATGGTATTGTAATAAAAATAAATAATCGAAAAGTATTAGCTGGAATTGCCGAAGTAATTGGAGCAAAAGACAAGTTAATCGACTTTACAGTTGCGCTTGACAAATTGGACAAAATTGGAGAAGATGGAGTTGTAAAAGAAATGCTTGAGAAGGGAATTTCTGAAACTGCAATCGAAAAAATTCGTCCGTTATTACATCTTTCAGGTTCGATAGAATCTAAATTGGAAGAATTAGCAAAACTGCTTTCTGATTCTGAAGAAGGCACAAAAGGTGTTGAAGAACTTCGTTTTATCTGTAGTAAAATTGAAGCTTTAGGACTTGGGAAAACCGTGCTGGATCTTGATGTAACTCTGGCGAGAGGTCTAAATTATTATACAGGAGCTATTTTTGAAGTTGCTGCTCCAGCATCTGTGGGACTTGGATCTATAGGTGGCGGAGGTCGTTATGATGATTTAACTGGAATATTTGGATTGAAGAATATTAGTGGTGTGGGAATTTCTTTCGGCTTAGACCGAATTTATTTAGTACTTGAAGCACTGAATCTTTTTCCTGAAACTGTAAATTCTGTAGCAAAGGCGTTGTTTTTAAATTACGGAGAAGATGAGTCACTATTTGCAATGCAAGCAATTACAAAATTGAGAGCTGCAAAATTGACGGTTGAACTTTATCCTGATACTGCAAAAACTGGAAAACAATTGCAGTATGCCGACAAAAGAGGAATTCCGTTTGCAGTAATTTGTGGCGAAGACGAAATTGCGCAAAATAAGTACGGACTTAAAAACTTGGCAACTTCAGAGCAACTTGAGTTGACTTTTGAAGAATTGCAAAAGGCCTTGGAAAACTAAAAGTTATTGCAATAAGGAGTGAAGTTCTTGCCATTGTTCAGTTTTCTGAGCTAAACTCAGATGAGCGTTAGCGCCGCTAGGAGATGGAAGTGTAATAAAATGTAACGACGGCAGAGGCGAAACGTATTTTTTAAAATATACCGCGGCTGCTTTACTAGAGAAAACGATGGTTGAAATCTGAGGATGATTTTGCAGGAAATCTGAAAAGCCGTTCGCAATTTCATTTTTTATTTTGCTGTCCAAGCTACCTTCACGCTCGCAACTATAAAGCACATCCCAAAGAGCTAGGTTGTTTTTAAGAATTAATGCTTTTCGAATTGCATAGTCGGTAGAAAATTCTTGGTTGAAAACTTCGAAAAGAATTCTCCAGAAATGATTGCCCTTGTTTGCATAATATTGCTGCTGCAAAAGAGATTGTTCACCAGGCATTGTTCCTAGAATTAGTACTTGGCTGTTTCTTGATGCAATAGGAGCTAAGGCAATTTTCATTTTTAGTTTTCATTAATTTCTTCAAATATACAATCTAGCAAGCTGATCGAATTTACAAGATCTCTTAAAAATTTATATGTTTCAAAACAATAAAATACTCATTATGCTGCTAAGAGAATTTAGAAATGATTTTCGCGAAAGCCTTTCGTCTATTTACGATTCGCAAGAAGTGGACAGTTTTTTTTATTTGATTTTGGATAATTTTTATCAGATGTCAAGAGTTGATTTGGCTCTAAAGCCTGAATTTGAAATTGAAGAAAGTGAAGTTGCAAAATGGAGGGATATAGTTGCTCAACTACAGCAGCAAAAACCCTTACAATATATATTAGGAGAGACGGAGTTTTTCGGATTGCCATTTACAGTCACTTCAGCTGTGTTAATTCCCAGACCTGAAACAGAGGAGCTGGTGGATTGGATTTTGAAAAATAATTCAAATAATTCGGAGCAATTACGAATTCTTGATATCGGGACGGGGAGTGGCTGCATACCAATTACGCTGGCAAAAAACCTAAATAATGCAAAAGTTGAGGCTATTGATATTTCAAAAGAAGCATTAAAAGTTGCAGAAAATAATGCTATAAAAAATTTTGTAAAGGTGAAATTTGTCGAAATGGATATTTTAAAAGCTGATAAATTATCTAAAACATATGATATAATCGTTTCAAATCCACCTTATGTTCGAGCTTTAGAAAAGCAGGAAATGCTAAAGAATGTTTTGGACTATGAACCTCATATTGCACTTTTTGTTGAAGATGAAGATCCATTATTATTTTATGTGAAAATCACTCAGCTTGCTAGCAAAAGTCTTTCGGAAGAGGGACAATTATATTTTGAAATCAATCAATATCTTGGTCAACGAATGATTGAATTATTAAAGGAATATAAATTTCGAGACATCGAACTTCGACAAGATATTTACGGCAATGATCGAATGATTTTCGCTCGGAAATAAGTTACTCATAACGCAAAGCTTCGATAGGATCCAATTTTGAAGCTTTTATTGCAGGATACAATCCAGAGACAATTGCAACAACAAATGTGGTTGCGAACGCTGCAAATATCGCCATCCACGGAATTACAAAACTGAAATCCAACGCCAAAGCTATTCCGTAACCGGCAAGAATTCCGAGAATTATTCCCAGCAGGCCACCCATCTGTCCAACGATTAAAGTTTCGATAAAGAACTGAGTTGCTATAGTAACTTTTTTTGCACCCAATGCTTTTCTTACTCCAATTTCACGAGTACGCTCGGTAACTGATACAAGCATAATATTCATTAAGGCAATTGACGATCCAAAAATTGTGATAATTCCTATGATCCAAGCCGACCAGCCCAAATATTGAGTGATATCTAATATTCTATTGATAAGATCATCACTTCTGGAAATTCCGAAATTGTTCTGTTCGATAGGATTCAATTTCCGAACTTGTCTCATCGTTAATGTCGCTTGATCTACCGCATGGTTTAGCAATTCTTTTTTGTCTGTCATTACACTTAAAGCATAGTTGATATTCGGAGATGTATAGATAGAACGAGCCAATTGAATGGGAATTAAAACTCGAAGGTCTTGGCTGTTGCCAAAAGTAGAGCCTTTCTCCTTGAGAGTTCCTATGACTTTAAATTTAGAACCGCGAATAGAAATCACTTTGTCTATTGGATTGACATCTTTAAAAAGCGCTTTTTCCAAATCGGAACCTATAACGCAAACATGTGAATTATTCTGAATGTCGAATCGAGTGAAATTTCGACCCAATGTTGTCTGAAGACCTGAATTTACTAGATAGTAATCATCAACTCCTAATACAGAAATTTCTGGATCAGTCTTTTTTGAATCGTGTTTTACCTCGGCTCCTGTAGTCGCCGTAAACGAAATTGAAGTATGCGTTGTAGGGTAACTGAATCTATCAGAGAATTCTTTTACTTGGGTATACGATAAAATAGGATTGATTTTTCGCTCTTCGTCACTTTTCAAATTTTCTTGGGAATCATATCTACTGATATTGAAAGTGTTCGATCCCATCGTCGCAAAATCTGATGACAATGTGTTTTCTAAAGCTGCGACTAGTGTCAAAATTCCCACTAGAGCTGTGATGCCGACGGCAATAATGAGCACTGTAAGAATGGTACGCAGTAATTGTGACCTTATTGAACCAAAAGCTATTCGAATATTCTCTCGAAACAGTTTAAACATAGTTTTAAATTATGGCACTAAAATAATCATATATTATTCTAAATACATCTACAGAATTCGTAAAAGATTTAATTAACCCTTTCTTTATACAACAAAATATGTTTTCTCTTTGCTACATATTATTTTAAATTTAATCAATTTTTGATTGGAAAGTGACTTTGTGTGTAAAATGTCAGCATTTTTAGCACCAAAACATGTTAGAAAATGCTTACATGTAAATGTTATAATTTTTGAAGTCGATTGTATAAAAATTCTCGTAACTAATATGTTGATATTTGTAATGTTGATTTAAGGCAAGGATTTTAAATTGACAGATTAAGTTTAAGGGATTATTGCTATGAAAAAGATTTAAAACCATAAGACTAAATTAAAGAATTATTACCAAACATTATTAACTAAAAAAACCAAACATTATGAAATCAGGTAAAGTATTATTAGGAGCATTAGCAGGAGTAGCAATTGGAGCAGTAGTTGGAGTTTTGCTAGCACCAGAAAAAGGAGTAGATACAAGAAAGAAAATATCTAAAAAAGGTCAAGACCTTGCTGATGATGTAAAATCTCAGGTAGGTGGTCTTAAAGATAAATATAACGATCTTGTTGACAACGTAGCAAACAAAGTTGATGCTTTTGCAAATAAAGGTGAAGATATTGCTGACAATGTGAAAAATGAAGTAAAAGGTGCTGCTCAAGATGTAAAATCTGCTGCACAAGGTAATCAGGGTCTTCACGGGAATCAAAGATAATCCTCTGAATTACAAAAATACAAGGGCGTCGTTATGACGCCCTATTTTTCAAATTTAATCTTTATATATAGCAATGGAAGATCAATCTAAAATACAGCAGATATATCAGCATGTTGAGCAATATGTTTCAACCACTGTTGAGTTATATAAATTAAAAGCTTTTCAAAAAGTAGCTGAAATTGCTACAACTGTTATTACGTCAGTATTAATGGCATTTTTTGGTATACTGTTTTTAATATTTGTAAGTATTGGGTTGGCAGTATATTTAGGTGAAGTTATGGGAAGAATGCATTATGGTTTTATGATAGTAGCAGGAATTTATTTAGTATTAGCTATTATTGTTTATGCTCTTAGTGCTAAAGTGTTAAAAGATAAGTTCAATGCTTTAATTGTAAGAAAAATTTTTAAAGACTAATTATGACATCTACCAAAAACATAATCGATCAGTTAACGCTATCACAGGCAATTGCTGTACTTGAAATTAGACAACAAGAAGAGAAGATACTTATCAAAAACGAAGCTTCAGCATTTGTAGATAGTTTGAAACCTATTAACATCATACGCGGCGTCGTTAAATCTGTCAGAGATTCTCCAGAAACGAAAGATGATATTATTCATGGTGTCGTAGGTTTAGGAACAGGTTTCCTAGCTAATAAAGTTTTACTAGGTTCGCTTCACGGACCATTGAAGAAAATTGTGGGTTTTGTCATGCAAGCAGCAATTACTAACGCAACTGTAAAATATCCAGAGGTAATTAAAAATAAAGGAATAGATATCTTTAGAAATTTTCTTCAAGCGATCAAAATTAAATCTGATCCTATTGACGAAAATCCATATTGATTCTTAATATTTTCCGTAAAACTTAACAGAGAAGCTATTTTAATATAGTTTCTTTTTTTTTGTCCAAAAAACCCAAACTTTAATTGACTTGTCCATCAACTATTGATTTTAACTAATAAATATAGTATATTTATTTCCTAAAAAAATCAATTAGATACTATGAAATTTTATATTAAGATAGATACAAATACCGCGTGTAAAGCAATAGTAAAAGAGCAATTTGAAGCTCGTGGAATTGATTTTGAACTGTTAAATAGTACCGAAGTTACCATCAAAAGACAAATAAATGACGATCAATTGTCTATACTGGAGCAACAATTATCTCATTATGGCATCGAATTAATTAGCAATCCGAAAAACCAGTTAATCCAAAAAATTAAAGATACCATCGTTACTTTAGTACACGAACCTGATATGCCGTTAACAACGATTTCAGTTTATCTTTCAGATAAGTTGAATTTGAGTTATGGATATATATCAAATTTATTTTCAGAATACACTTTTAGCTCAATTGAAAACTACTTCATCATTCAAAAAATTGAGAGAGCAAAGAAATTAATTATTGAAGAAGATTTGACTCTTACAGAAATCTCATATAAATTAAATTATAGTTCAGTAGCACATTTATCAGGACAATTCAAAAAAACTACCGGGCTTACACCTTCAATGTTCAAACGTATCATTGAAAAAAGAAGAGAAAGCGCAGACATTAATTAGAGTGTTGTCTTTTATTTTGAATTCGACATCAAATTTCGTTTGAAAATATTTTTTTCAAACTACTATCTATATTTGATTTATGACCAAGATTAATTTTAAAAAGAACACTTCTTTAATTGCTAAAATTGCGCTTACTGTTTCTCTCCTTCTTGTGTCCTACGTTTCATTTGTGTTTTTTCAGCAAATGCAAAGTCTCGAAAAGTCCGTTGCTGAAATGTCTGAGGCAAGTAAAAGATTAATGGAATATGAGCAAGTTCTTTCAATCCTTTCAGTTAATGAGGGGAGTTTGCGCAGTTTTATAATAACAAAAGATAGCTCTTATATCACAAAGCGATTTGTCAAGAAAGAGGCAATAACACCTTTTTTAAATCAAATTGGAGATTCTGAATTACAATCGGACTATAAACTTACACAAGACAGTTTAAGGGAGCTAATCAATTTGCGTTTTTCAGTATTTGACAAAGTACTTGCAGTATCTAAAAGTATTTCAAAAATAGATAATCTAGAACTAGCAGAAGTATTAAGAAGAGGAGATACTATCTCAGATCAACTGCGTGAATATGTCCGAGCTTCTGTAAATAGTGAGGCAACAAATTTGAAAATATTCAAGATTAATCACCATTATGAATTGCAGACTTCTATTATAACAACATTTATGATTGTTACATTAGCGTTGATTATAATTTTGGTTTCGATTAATCAAATTAATTCAGATGTTAAGAAGTTAAAAAGGGTCAACAGCGAATTAATTTTCTTGAATTACACTTTTAATAAAGCTGAAAAATTCGCTGGTATAAGCCACTGGAAATACAATGTTCAGCAAAAAAGGTTTTCGTTTTCTGATAATTTCTGGTCTTCGGTTGAAGGTTTTGAGAGTAATGTGGAGAATGGAGTAACACAGGTTTTAAGAAGAATTCACCCAGAGGATAAATCGAAAGTTATAGCGACCTATTCTGAGTCATTTAGCAAACTTCTTCCAACCTCCATAATTTTTAGGATTTTTAGTGGTGTCGATGAATTGCGTTATATTAAAGCTGTCGGCAGCTACGTTCAAAATGATGATGGAGAACATATAAAAATCGCCGTAAACTATGATATAACAGAGCAATTCTCCGCAAATGTTGAGATGGAGAAAGTCAATAATAATCTGCAAACTATTGTAGATGAATTAGAATCCTTTAATAATATTGTAAGTCACGACATGCAGGAGCCTCTGCGTAAAATTCAAATGTTTATTTCTCGAATTGAAGCTGAAGAAGTAAAAAAACTTTCACCAACTGCTCAGGGGTATTTTGATAGGATAAGCTTTTCTGCCAACCGAATGCAAAATCTTATGATAGATCTTGTAAATTATTCACAATCTGTAAAAGGAGAAAAAATATTTGAGCGAGTTGACCTCGGTGGATTGGTGGCGAAAGTCATCAAAATGCTCCCAATTGAAATTGAAGAACAAAAAGTAAAAATTAGAGTCGGCGAACTTCCAGAAATCATTGGCATGACTTTCCAACTGCAGCAATTGTTTTTAAATCTTATTAGTAATTCCATCAAGTTCGGAAAAGAAGATGAGACAAATTTAATCGAAATCTACGAAGATGAAATTGTGGAGGGCGAAGTAAAAGACTCTTTAGAATTTACCGCTAATGATTTTTACAAAATAATCGTATCTGATACAGGTGTCGGTTTCGAACAACAATTTGCAACTAGAATCTTCAAACTTTTTAGCACTTTAAAACAAAACTCTCAGCATAAGGGAACTGGAATTGGACTATCTATTTGCAAGCGCGTCATGGATAACCACAATGGTTTTATTTTTGCAAAAGGCGTTCTTAATGGGGGATCAAAATTCATACTATATTTCCCTAAAAACTTAACTGTCCCTAAACACTGATGGATTTCAACTTCCATTATATTCACAGAGTCGAAATAATATATATATATTTAACTCAAAATTCAGCATCGATTAATTACTTTTTTTATTGAGAGTAACGATCTACGATTAACATAATATTTTAAGCTTTCTAATAGTCTGTATTATATAGAAAAGATCAAGTGGCAGAGACAGTCTTCGTTGTACTTTAAATAATTTTTTCAAATGTCTATAGGTTTCTTAAATTAGCTTTATATTAATAGATTTATAAAAGAATACCTCATTTTTTTAAAAGATGATTATTATTACAAATTTCTAATCTTTTCAAAGTTTTATTTTTTACTTTCGATACTGCTATTAGTTTCTGAAAGTTTCAATAGCTTCAAAAATTAACACAACTTAATTCTTTATATATGTCCGGAAATTTAATTATCAAAAAATTACTTGTTGCCAACCGCGGAGAGATTGCGATCAGAGTATTTCGCGCTGCCACAGAGCTCAAAATTAATACTGTAGCAGTTTATACTTATGAAGATCGTTATTCCTTGCATCGTTATAAAGCTGATCAGAGTTATCAGATAGGTGACGAAAGCGAACCGTTAAAGCCTTATCTAGATATAGAAGAGATTATTAAAGTTGCAAAAGAACATCAAGTAGATGCAATACATCCAGGATATGGTTTTCTATCAGAAAATGTAGAATTTGTAAGACGTTGTAATGAGGAAAATATAATTTTTGTGGGTCCACGGATTGAGGCAATGCTTCAATTAGGTGATAAAGTTGCAGCAAAAATTGTTGCAAATGCCGTAGGTGTACCAACAATATTAGATTCCAATGAAAAACTGGAATCGGTAGAGATCGCTTTATCTGAAGCTCAAATTATCGGATATCCAGTCATGCTCAAAGCAGCTTCTGGAGGTGGAGGCCGTGGAATGCGTGTTGTGCGAAATGCAGACGAGATGAAAACCGCTTTTATGAATGCAAGAGGAGAAGCTCTTAAAGCATTTGGAGATGATACGGTATTTATCGAAAAGTTTATCGAAAATCCAAAGCATATTGAAGTTCAAATTTTGGGAGATCATCACGGAAATGTCGCTCACCTTTATGAAAGAGACTGCTCTGTACAAAGACGTTTCCAAAAAGTAATTGAAATTGCTCCGTCTATTTTGAGACAAGAGACCAAAGAGAAACTTTACGGATATGCAGTCGCAATTGCAAAATATGTCGAATATAATAATGCTGGTACGGTTGAGTTTTTAGTGGATAGTGAGGAGAATGTATACTTCATCGAAGTAAACCCACGTATTCAGGTGGAGCATACAATCACCGAAGAAATTACAGGAATTGATCTTGTTCGTTCTCAGATTATTATTGCTGCAGGACATCCTCTGACGCACAATCAAATCTTTATTCACCAACAATCAGATATCAAATGCAGTGGTTGGGCAATTCAATGCCGTATCACTACCGAAGATCCTGCTAATGACTTCAAACCTGATTTCGGAACAATTATAGCCTACAGGAATGCTGGAGGTTACGGAATCAGAATTGACGAAGGTAGTTGCTATTCAGGAGTAAAAGTTTCGCCGTTTTTCGATTCGATGCTGGTAAAAGTTTCTTCAAGCGGACGTACTTTAAAAGGTGCTTCGGACCGATTGAGACGTACTCTTCAGGAATTTAGAATTAGAGGAGTAAAAACAAATATTCCTTTTCTTATAAATGTGATGTCTAACGAGACATTCCGCAATGGAGAAGCAACAGTTAACTTTATTCCAGAGCATCAAGAATTGCTGATTCCACGTATAGAATATAATAAAGATCGAGCGACAAAACTATTAAAATATTTAGCAGAGCTAAAAGTTAACGGACATCCAGATGTAAAAGAATATAATCCCAACAAAGTTTTCCGCAAACCAATTTTGCCAGTTGCCGATGGAGAATATCCAAAAGGGACGAAAGACCTTCTGACAGAGATGGGTCGTGAGAAGTTTGTAGAATATATCAAAAACGAAAAGAAAATTTTCTTTACTGATACTACTTTAAGAGATGCGCATCAATCGCTTTTTGCAACAAGACTTCGTAACCAAGACATTTTAAAAGCTACTGAAGGAATTGCCAAAAACTTCCCACAGCTGTTTTCTCTCGAAGTTTGGGGTGGTGCCACTTTTGATGTAACGATGCGATTTTTGCATGAAGATCCGTGGGAACGTCTGAGACTAATTCGTAAAGCTGCACCGAATGTGTTGTTGCAAATGCTTTTCAGAGGTAGCAACGCCGTGGGATATGCTGCATATCCAGATAATGTAATCGAAGCTTTTATCATCAAAAGTGCCGAAAACGGAATCGATGTATTCAGAATTTTCGACTCACTTAACTGGGTAGACGCAATGGTCCACAGTATCAAAATTGTAAGAGAAAAAACCAATTCACTTGCCGAAGCTTGTATTTGCTATACGGGCGATATTTTAAATCCTGATAGACAGAAATTTAACCTTCAATATTATGTTGATCTTGCCAAACAATTAGAAGCAGCAGGAGCGCACATGCTTTGTATTAAAGATATGGCGGGTCTACTTAAACCGTATGCAGCCGAAGTTTTGATTACAGAATTAAAGAAACATATTTCAATCCCGATTCACCTGCATACACACGATACGTCGTCAATACAATCTACGACCTACCTCAAAGCTATAGAAGCTGGAGTGGATATAGTTGATGTTGCATTGGCATCGATGAGTGGACTTACATCTCAACCAAACTTCAATTCACTTGTTGCGGCATTGCAAGGATCGGAAAGAGAGAATCCAATTGATTTACGCAGTCTAAACGAATATTCAAATTATTTTGAAGCAGTTAGAGAATATTATTATCCTTTCGAAAGTGAGTTAAAAGCAGGTACTGCTGAGGTTTACGAGCACGAAATTCCTGGTGGACAGTATTCAAATCTATTGCCTCAAGCGCGCGGACTAGGATTGGAAGAAAAATTTGAAACGATCAAGCACAATTACGCCGTCGTTAACGAACTTTTTGGCGATATTGTTAAAGTTACTCCTTCATCAAAAGTAGTGGGAGATATGGCTTTGTTTATGACATCCAACAATCTTACTGCACAAGATGTTTTAGAAAAAGGCGAAACATTGTCGTTTCCAGATTCGGTAAAGCAATTGTTCAGAGGAGATTTAGGTCAGCCTTTTGGTGGTTTTCCAGAAAGATTGCAGAAGATCATTTTGAAAAATGAAAATCCTTATACCGAAAAACCTAATGCGCATCTCAAACCGATTGATTTTGATGCAGAATTAATAAAACTTCGTGAAAAGTTTGATGGCGATTTAAACATGGAAGATTTGCTGTCATACATAATGTTTCCAAAAGTTTTTGCCGACTTCCACGCCTTCAGAAAGCATTTTGGAAGAGTAGAAGTGCTGCCAACGCCGATGTTTTATTACCCGATGAAAACCAACGAAGAAATGTTGGTAAATATTGATTCAGGTAAAAATCTGCTAATCAAATTCCGTCATATGGGTGACGCCAACGAAGAAGGATTTAGAGAAGTATTTTTCCAAATTAATGGTCAGACTCGAAACATCATTGTCAAGGATAACGCTATACAGTCAACCAAAATTAGTCATGCAAAGATTTTGGGTGCGAATGATATTGGCGCGCCATTGCAGGGTAAATTGGTAACGATTTTGGTTAATGAAGGTGATGTTGTTGAGAAAGATAGTCCGCTATTTGTTATCGAAGCTATGAAAATGGAAACTAGTATTTGTGCAAACAAGTCAGGTACGGTAAAGCGTGTTGTGCTAAAAGAAAACTCAATGGTAGAGCAGGACGACTGTGTTTTGATATTAGAATAAAACAATTAAGTGTTCAAAAAAAATCAAAGCTGTTCAGAGATGAGCAGCTTTTTTTTATGGACGATATTTAGGTATAATAATTTTATGAAAGATGTTTTTATTTTTTTTGGGCGAGCCCAACGCCAGAACATTATCGTGAGCAGAGCACGACAATCCCATCAATTTTCAGTAGAATATTTAATGTGGAGTCGGTCAGGCTATTAGTTCCCAATCTTTGTTGTAACTTTTGTTCCGCAACGCCACAATCTTCTATATTAATAGAAAAATATATCCCTCTTTTATTTCGTATTTGTATGTATGGGGAAAAGCCTTTTGTTTTTGAACCAACGACGCTGATCGCTATTATTGTTAAATTTCCATGAAGTAGGTGATTTTCCGTTACTGACATTTTGAGGTATCAAAATGACTGAAATAATAGTGTATTTTTAAATGTTAAACGCGAGGGAACACCTAAATTTATTTGATCATTTAATTTAAAAAGTATTGAGTCTTTAGAAGTATATGTCTTGTAGTCACTTCTTTTTTTATAAGTTTTATCAAAATTTTCATTATACGATAAATCTTGGCTAAAGCTGAAGAAAGCCGATAATAACAGGGTTAATAAATAAATGGTCTTTTTCATAATAAGTTTTAAACATATTTAAAATTCAGGATTTACTCGAAGGATGTGCTTACAACAGTGGCTGTCTATAAAATATGAATGTCAAGGATTTTGAAAAGTGCTGTAGTATATTGTCTATTTGCTATCATTAAAGAAACTCCAATCCTCGAAAGCAATGTTACCTTTGCAGCTTGGACAAAGACATTCATCCATAGCATTTTCGCCAGTATCAAAAATTTTTCGCTTAGTGGTGATTTCAAGTCCATTTCCACTAATGTCGAAAGG
>JBBSQV010000028.1:0-25628 GCA_038243675.1 Flavobacteriales bacterium | reverse complement strand
TTGTTCTCAATTACGCAACCTAAAGGAGCAATTGATGTTTCGCAGGCTGTAAATGCAAATAAAGCGTCAATAGTTTTATCTGGAGAAACTCCTGGGAAGAGATGAATTAATATTTCAACCTCAGCAGCAGTATTATCTTCAATTTTTTTGATTTTGATTTTCCCCTTCTCATTGGCTTTCAAAATACTTTCGATCAAAGTCACAGTATTTGTCGAGAAAGGAATTTGAGTAATTACTAATGTCTGTTTATCAAGTTGAGCGATTTTAGCTCGAACTCGAACTCGACCGCCCCGAAGGCCATCGTTATAATTCGAAACATCTACAATTCCCGCAGTAATGAAATCTGGATATAATGTAAATGGCTTCCCTTTTAATATTTTGATAGATGAATCAATTAACTCATTAAAGTTATGCGGTAGTATTTTTGTCGAAAGACCTACTGCAATTCCTTCGGCACCTTGAGCAAGAAGCAGCGGAAATTTTACTGGAAGGTTTATAGGCTCAGCTCTTCTTCCATCATAAGACATTCCCCAATCGGTAATTTTAGGGGAATATAAAACGTCGTGACCAAATTTAGAAATACGAGCTTCGATATAACGAGATGCTGCAGCACTATCTCCTGTGAGAATATTTCCCCAGTTTCCCTGCATATCAATAATCAATTCTTTCTGACCAATTTGAACCATAGCATCGCCAATACTCGCATCTCCGTGGGGGTGATACTGCATCGTATGTCCTACAATGTTTGCAACTTTGTTATAACGTCCGTCATCAAGCTCTTTCATCGAGTGCATAATACGACGCTGAACAGGTTTAAAACCATCTTCTATTGCTGGCACCGCACGCTCTAGAATTACGTAAGAAGCGTAATCCAGGAACCAATCTTTATACATTCCCGTAACTTTGGTAATGGTGCTCTCTGGATTCTCATTATTCTCATAGAAATTATGTCCCGATGTTTGTATATCATCAAAACCTTGGCTTTCCTGATTTGAATCTAAAGGTTGGTTATTATCGTCAGTAGGTAATTTATTTTCGTCTTCTTCGCTCATTTAATTTACTCCGAAATTAATTTTATTATATCTGTTTTGCTTGGTAAAAACTGTTTTAATTTATAATTTTTGAAATACCACAGTCATTGACTGCGGAATTTACTTTTCCGATTATTATTCGCTTTTCTCCGAAATGTTTTGGGCATCTCTTTTATAAAATGGCTTACCTACTCTGTCTATGTGTTCTTTTAAACTCTCTGAATTCAGATTGTTATAGATTGAAATATCGAATTTATATGGAATGTAACTATCCTCAAAATCAAACCATAAGTTATTAAAATCACGTTCGGCGAAATCACCCATTATTGTTATATCAATATCTGACCCTTCTCTGAAATTACCTATCGCTCTAGAACCATAAATAATCACCTCTTCGATACTTTTATATTTTTCTAATATTGAAATTATTTCTTTATAGCTTTTAGGATATATTCCAAACATTGCAAAAGATTTTTATTTAAAGTTTGAATAATAAAATCGGTTTAATCCTTCTCAACAACATCCAACTCAACTTTCAAATTATTGATTATAAACTTCTGTCTGTCGGGAGTATTCTTACCCATATAAAATTCCAAAAGTTTTTCGATTGGAGTTGCTTTATCTAACATTACTGGATCAAGCCTGATGTCCTGCCCAATGAAGTGTTTAAACTCATCTGGAGAAATCTCTCCCAATCCTTTAAATCGGGTTATCTCTGGCTTTGGTTTAAGCTTTTCGATAGCATCCACTCGCTCTTGTTCAGAATAACAATAAATTGTCTCTTTTTTATTTCGAACTCGAAATAATGGCGTTTGCAAGATATAAAGATGTCCTTCTTTAATCAATTCAGGAAAAAATTGAAGAAAGAAAGTTATAAGCAATAGTCTGATGTGCATACCATCAACATCGGCATCGGTTGCGATTACGATATTATTGTAACGTAAGTCGCCCATATCTTCTTCGATATTTAAAGCTGCTTGCAAAAGGTTGAATTCTTCGTTTTCATAAACAATTTTCTTGCTCATTCCGTAAGAGTTCAAAGGCTTTCCTCGAAGACTAAAAACTGCTTGAGTATTTACATCACGCGATTTGGTAATTGATCCAGAAGCAGAATCTCCCTCTGTAATAAAAAGTGTACTTTCTAAATATCTCGGGTTTTTTATATCTCCAAGATGAACTCTACAATCTCTCAATTTTTTATTATGCAGATTTGCTTTCTTAGCTCGGTCTTTTGCTAATTTTCTAATTCCTGATAATTCTTTACGTTCGCGCTCTGCTTGCAAAATTTTGCGCAATAGCAAATCAGCAATCTCAGGATTTTTGTGCAGATAATTATCAAGTTTCGTTTTAAGAAAATCATTTACAAATGTTCGAACCGATGGCAAATCAGGGCCCATATCTGTTGATCCCAGTTTTGTCTTAGTCTGTGATTCAAAAACTGGCTCCATTACTTTTACACTTACCGCACTCACAATCGATTTCCGAATGTCAGATGGTTCAAAGTTCTTATTATAAAACTCACGGATTGTTTTTACTACCGCTTCCTTAAATGCAATCAGATGGGTTCCACCTTGCGTAGTGTTTTGACCATTGACAAATGAATGGTATTCTTCAGAATACTGCGTTTTACTGTGTGTGATTGCAACTTCGATATCTTCGCCCAGCAGATGAATTACTGGATACACCATATCATCTTCATTGATATTTTCCTCTAATAAATCCTTTAATCCATTTTCTGAAAAATATTTTTCTCCATTAAAAATAATCGTTAATCCTGTGTTCAGATAACAATAATTTTTAAGCATTTTGATTATATACTCATTTCTGAATTTATAATTTTTAAAAATTGCTTCGTCTGGAATAAAGATAACTTTAGTTCCTTTGCGTTTTGTCGTTTCAATTATGTCTTCGTCAACGACAAGATTTCCAGCACTAAATTCGGCAGACTTTTGTTTTTCGTCACGAACAGATTCAACACGGAAATAATTTGACAAAGCATTTACCGCTTTTGTACCTACTCCATTTAAACCTACAGATTTTTTAAAAGCTAAGGAATCGTATTTTCCACCAGTATTCATTTTCGATACAACATCTACAACTTTCCCTAAAGGAATACCACGACCGTAGTCTCTTACTGTGACCGTTTTGTCTCGAATTGTTACTTCGATCGTCTTACCAGCTCCCATAACAAACTCATCGATACAGTTATCTAAAACTTCTTTTAGAAGAATATAAATACCATCATCTGGAGAAGATCCATCGCCTAATTTTCCAATATACATTCCAGGTCGCATACGGATATGCTCTTTCCAGTCTAATGAACGAATATTATCTTCTGTGTACGTAGTAGTTTCTGACATTTTAAGAATAGGGGAATTTGCGCTAATATACTATATCTAAAGAAAGTAAAAAAGAATTGAAGTCAAAAAATAGCAACAACAGCCTAGTTTTTCAATAGAAAAATTCTCTGCAAAGGTACTTGATTTTGTGTCGATTTTTATACTTGGGAATAAGATTGTATTTGAGCCAAAAAAAGCCCGAAGGAAAAATTCCAACGGGCTTCAATTATCTTATATTTTAAATTATACGTTAAATCTAAAATGCATTACATCTCCGTCTTTTACAATATATTCTTTTCCTTCAACTTTAAATTTACCCGCTTCTTTACACTTGGCTTCTGAACCATAATGAACGAAATCTTCATAAGCGATAACTTCTGCACGAATAAAACCTTTTTCAAAATCAGTATGAATTACTCCTGCTGACTGTGGTGCAGTAGCTCCAATATCGATTGTCCAAGCACGAACTTCTTTTACTCCTGCGGTAAAATATGTCTGTTGTTTTAGCAATTTGTATGCTGAACGAATTAAAACTGATGCTCCAGGCTCTGATAATCCCATATCTTCCAAAAATACCTGACGCTCTTCATAGCTTTCTAGCTCTGTAATATCAGCTTCAGCACCAACAGATAAGATAATTACTTCAGCGTTTTCGTCTTTTACCAATTCTTTGATTTGATCCACATATTTATTTCCATTTACAGCTGAATTTTCATCCACGTTGCAAACGTATAAAACGGGTTTAGCAGTAATTAATTGAAAACTTTCAAATAACACTTCTTCGTCACTATTTTGTGGAGTAACTGTACGCGCAGATTTTGCTTGCAATAATGCTTCGCGAATTCTGTCCAATAATGCTTTTTCAGTTTGTGCTTCTTTATTTCCAGTTTTTGCAGCTCTATTAACTTTCTCCAAACGTTTTTCGACGTTTTCAAGATCTTTAAGTTGCAACTCGATGTCGATAGTTTCTTTGTCGCGAATAGGATTTACATTTCCGTCAACGTGAACGATATTGTCGTTGTCAAAACAACGGATAACGTGAATAATAGCATTACACTCTCTAATATTTGCAAGAAACTGATTTCCTAAACCTTCACCTTTACTAGCTCCTCTTACAAGTCCTGCAATATCAACTATCTCCACAGTTGCCATTTGCACTCTCTCTGGTTTTACTAATTCTTCCAACTTTTCGATTCTTGGATCTGGAACATTTACTACACCAATATTAGGTTCGATTGTACAAAATGGAAAGTTTGCACTTTGCGCTTTTGCATTAGATAAACAATTAAATAATGTTGACTTTCCAACGTTTGGCAACCCTACAATTCCTGCTTTCATACTATTTATTTTTTCCAGCCCTTACGGACAGTATATATTTTTGATAAAGTTTGCAAATATACGATTTGAAAGTGAGAATTATGTATTAAAAAGCAATCTTCAAATTATATAAGTTATGAAAAACTTATTGTAAGTATTTTAGTAAGTTTTGAAAGTATCTTTGATTAACAAAATTAAAAAAACTAATTATGAAAGCAATAGTAATAACAATAGGAGCATTATTGTTCACCTTCGGGATTCAGGCTCAAAATAAGAATGTTACGGAAGTGAGCAGAACCACCACGAGAACTGTAAAAGACTCTGAAGGTGAAAAGAAACTTATTAAGAAAGAAGACTATAGCGCTACTCAAAAAATTGATTTCGAAGATGCAGATTCCAATAAATTGAACAAGGAGCAAAAAATGACTCCAGTTGAAGTTACTGCAACTACTCAAATTATCGATGAAGATGGAAATGTAAGAAGTATAGATGTGGATAGATCTGCTATATATAATTACGGTGGAAACACTTACCAACTATCA
Organism: Flavobacteriales bacterium; assembly: GCA_038243675.1. Classification (GTDB taxonomy): domain Bacteria; phylum Bacteroidota; class Bacteroidia; order Flavobacteriales; family Flavobacteriaceae; genus Flavobacterium. The sequence continues at coordinate 20,399 of JBBSQV010000028.1, read as the reverse complement.
CTTGATAAGAGTGGATATACTGTGATTAATAATAGTAGTAAAACACCATCTATGTTAAGAAAGACTAGTAATGGTAATTATATTTACTCAACCAAAGACAGAGTTTCTTTTGGATATTTTGACAGAGATGGAAATTTAATTCTAGAAACATACGATGCTAAAAGTGATAAAATTATCTACGAGCGTTACGATAGATCTAAATAAAATTTAGAAAAATCATTTTATAAAAAAATCCTGAACAGTTGATGTTCAGGATTTTTTGTTTAAAATGTTATTTAATATTTATTCGTTGTGCAAAAATGCTTTACGATCTAATAAAACTTCGTCACTTTCTACGTGATTATCATCCGGAACACAACAGTCTACTGGACATACAGCGGCACATTGAGGCTCATCGTGAAAACCTTTACACTCTGTACATTTTCCTGGAACGATATAATAAATATCGTCAGAAATAGGAGTTTGTGCATCGTCAGAATCTACTGTTTCTCCAGAAGGAAGAACAATTTTTCCTTTCAATGCTGTACCATCTTTATATCGCCAGTCATCGGCTCCTTCGTATATTGCTGTATTTGGACATTCGGGCTCGCAGGCACCGCAGTTGATGCATTCGTCTGTAATTATAATTGCCATAATGCTACTTTGGATTTTAAAAAATTAGAGGTTATCTATTGCAAATAACCTTCCATATAAAAGTTTGAAATTTAAGGGTGCTCCATTACTAAAGCCAACTCTTTCAATTTTGAGTATTATACCTTATTTTTGTACAAAATTACACCCAAAACAATTACCACGCAAATCATTATGACATTAGAAAATAAAATAGATGCCTTTGTATTACTAGGAAATTTTTTGCGACAATTTAAGGAAGATGCTACGGTCGAATCGGTGGATATCAAAGAAAATGCTATATTTTTTGAAGCTTTCAGCGAACTAATCCAATTATCGCAGTCGCATAATGGTTGGTATACCCCTGAGCAAGTATATTTTTCTATATATTCTTGGGCAGAAGCATTGACTGAAAAGAATCTCAATGAATGGCTATCTCGATATAATTTTATTGAAAAAGAATCTAAAACTGTCGCCATCATTCTTGCAGGAAACATTCCGCTTGTTGGCTTTCACGATTTTCTAAGTGTTCTAATTTCTGGAAATAAGGTCTTGGTAAAAACCTCTTCAAATGATCAGCATTTACTGCCATTTCTGGCAAAATATCTGATTGCGGTTGAACCGAAATTTGCAGATTACATCGAATTCACCGAAGGAAAATTAGAGAATTACGACGCTGTAATTGCAACGGGAAGTGACAATACCGCTCGTTATTTTGATTATTACTTTAAAGATAAACCTTCAATAATCAGAAGAAATAGAAATTCTGTAGCTGTGTTGACGGGTGATGAAACCGAAGAACAGATTCAGGCTTTGGGCGAAGATATCTTTAGATATTTTGGGTTAGGATGTAGAAATGTTTCGAAATTATTTGTGCCAAGAGGATATAACTTTGATAAGTTTTTTGAAGGTATATTTAGTTTTCAAGATATTGTAAAGTACGAGCGTTATGCAAATAATTACGATTACAATAAAGCAGTTTTCTTGATGAGTAATTTCAAGTTGCTCGATAATGGGTTCTTGACAATCAAGGAAGACGAAAGTTACTCCTCTCCTATTTCTAGCGTGTTTTATGAATACTATGACAATATTGACGAATTAAATTCGAAATTAAAGGAAGACGATTTGAAAATTCAATGTGTAGTTTCCGATGGAGCAGTAGAAAATGGAATTCCGTTTGGAGAAACTCAGAAACCTAAACTTTGGGATTATGCTGATAATGTCGATACTATCGAATTCTTGAATACGCTCTAGTATTAAATTCCTAAATCAAACTTGAAATGAAAATTCATAATTTTAATGCTGGCCCAGCGAGTCTTCCCGAAACAGTTTTAAGGGAAGTTTCGAGTGCTGTGCTGAATTTTGACAATTCTGGACTTTCAATTTTAGAAATTGCCCACAGAAGTCCTGAGTTTAAAGCAGTTTTAGCTGAAGCTAAAGATTTGACGCTCGATATTTTAGGCTTGAAAGACAAAGGCTACCAAGTTCTTTTCTTACAGGGCGGGGCTAGAATGGAATTCTTGCGAATTCCGATGAACTTGATGAAAATTAATGGAAGAGCAGCTTTTTTGGATACTGGAATTTGGTCGAGTGGCGCAATGAAAGAAGCTGAATCTTTTGGATTGTGTGTTGAAGTTGCTTCTTCAAAGGATAGAAAATACTGTTATTTGCCAAAAGATTATTCCATACCCGAAGACGCTGATTATTTTTACTGCACTTCTAATAATACAATTTCTGGAACACAGATTACAAATTTCCCAAAAACCGAAGTTCCGATTGTTTGTGATATGACTTCAGATATTTTTTCGAGAGATCTTGATTTTTCAAAATTCGATTTGATATTTGCGGCGGCTCAAAAAAACATCGGAATTGCTGGCGTCACACTTTTGGTTGTAAAAGAATCAATTTTAAGGAAAACCAATAGAAATATTGCTCCTATTTTAGATTTCCAAGAACATATCAAAGCCGATAACATGTATAATACGCCACCAGTTTTTGCGATTTACACGGCTTTGCTAACATTGAGATGGATAAAAATTCAAGGTGGAATTGAAAAAATTGAAAAAAGAAATCAAGAAAAAGCGCGTTTGCTTTACGCCGAAATAGACCGAAATACTTTATTTGAAGGTACTGCAGATCGTGAAGACAGATCGATGATGAATGCGACATTTGTATTAAAGGATGAAAGTAACAAAGAGGCTTTCGATAAATTGTTGAAAGACCGAGGAATTTATGGTCTTGAAGGACATCGATTTGTAGGTGGTTATCGTGCTTCACTTTACAACGCTGTTGCTATCGAAAGCGTCAATTATCTTGTAGATGTTTTACAGGAATTTGAAAGAAAAAATATCAATTAAAAATGAATGCCCTAGCCCCGAGTGAAGCGGCATCCTCTTGAGGTTTTTTTCTTAAAAAAAAACCTCAAGAGATACAGCGGAAAGCGGGATAAAGCTCCAAAAAAATATTATGAAAATACTTGCAAATGATGGCCTTTCAAACGAGGCCACAGCAATTTTGAATGAGAATAATATCGAAATTATTACAACGAAGGTCGCTCAAGAACAGCTTATTCCTTTTATTAATAACAACAATATCGAGGTTTTAATTGTTCGAAATGCAACGAAAATTCGACTGAATCTTTTGCTAGAATGTCCCACGCTAAAAGTGATTTGCAAAGGTGGAAATAAATTAGAAAACGAGATTGAATTACAGATTTCAGCCTCAGGTAAACAACTAATTTATGCAGAAGAATCTACAGCAACAGCTATTGCTGAAATGGTTTTTGCACATCTATTTTCGGGTGCAAGAATGCTTTACGACGCCAACAGATTGATGCCGCTTGAAGGTGATTCTAACTTCGAAGCTTTGCAAAAAGGATTTGCTTCGGGACAGGAATTGAGAGGTAAAACACTTGGTATTATTGGTTTTAATAGTAGTGGAAAAGAAGTTGCAAAATATGCAGCAGCTTTGGGAATGCGAGTCTTAGTTAGTGATTCGGCAGAAGAAAATCCAGAGATAAAAATTGATTTTTATTCAGGTCAAAGCATTTCTGTCACTCTTGAAGATGTAGAGCGAAATGTACTTCTGGCTAATGCGGATTATATTAGTCTGCATATTGATGAACAGGAAGATTATGTGATTAGTAAAGCAGATTTTAATCTTATGAAAGACGGTGTTGGAATTGTAAATTGTGCTTTTGGCAGAGCGTTGAATGAAGTGGATTTGATTGCTGCCTTGGAAGAAGAAAAAGTACTTTTTGCGGGAATCGATCGATTTGAAGAAGAGCCAATTCCTGCGATTCAGGTATTGATGCATCCACAGATTTCGCTTTCGCCAAATATCGCTAGAAGTAGTATCGATGTTCAAGAAAGAAGTGATTTGGAATTTGCAAAAGCCTTATTACCAAAAAAATAACATAAAAATCCGTATTTTAGTCAGCACATTTTCTATTTTTATAGAAAGTTATATCAGATGAAAAATTTTATACTATTAACGTTTTTTATAATGCTGTTTGCTTCTTGTGGATCAACTATGCAAACCGCTAACAAAGATACTGTTTCCGATTCTGACAAAGTGGTTATTGCAAATGATTCCTTGGAGTACGAAGTCATTATTATTGATGGTGGATTTAGCACATATCTTGCAACTAGGGCCTACCCTCGAAATTATTACTCACAGGAATATTTTGAAAATAAAAATAACATTTGGCTTCGCGAATACAATGCCCGCGCTCGTCAAGGAAATTCATTATACGAATTACCGGTAGATTATGAATCAAGTATCGACTATGGGTACGAAGTGAACTACCTTTTGTATAATTATCTGGTTTATTTCCAAAATAAATACAATCAAAAACTCGGTGGTTATGTTCCTTTGCGTTAAGTTACTATCTTTGTTGCTGATCCAAATTATTTAGTTATGCAAAGATTAAAAGATCGTTGGCAAATTACATCAAACTTTCAATTAGCTATTATATTTCTAGTATTTGCTATCACAGGTTCTGCGGCGGCGTACTTGTCAAAGCCAGTTTGTGACTTATTGAGAATTACCAAAGACCATTTAGGAGTTTTCTTTCTACCTTTTAGACTTCTAATTATTTTTCCTATTTACCAGCTAATGCTAGTATTTAACGGTTTTATTTTTGGTCAATTTAAGTTTTTCTGGGATTTCGAAAAGAAAATGCTGCGTCGTTTGAAGCTGGGCTTTTTACTTCCAAAAGAAGATTAAATTTTGATTTCATTTTTCTAAACTCCACCTATTACATTTATAATATGAGAAATTCTACAATTCTTATCAGCTTTGTATTTGCTGCATTTACACTAACCTCTTACGCTCAAAAGCCTTTAAACTCTAAGGAAATTGACGCGCTGGTTGAGAAAACTTTATCCACTTTTGATGTTCCTGGAATTGCGGTTGCAATTGTAAAAGACGGAAAAGTTATTCACGAAAAAGGATATGGTTTAAGCTCGTTGAAAAACAAACAAAAAGTAAATGAGCATACACGTTTCGGAATTGCTTCGAATAGCAAAGCTTTTACAGCTACTGCTTTGGCAATGCTTGTAGATGAGGGAAAAGTAAAATGGGATGATAGAGTTCGCAAATATATTCCAGAATTCACATTGTATGATTCTTACGTTAGCGATCAGTTTACAGTTCGGGATTTGCTTACGCACAGAAGCGGACTTGGCCTTGGTGCTGGAGATTTGATGCTTTGGCCAGATAGTAGCTCCTACTCTACTCAAGACATTATTAATAATTTGCGTTATCTAAAACCTGTTTCTGACTTTAGGTCAAAATACGATTATGACAACCTACTTTATATCGTTGCTGGAGAAGTTGTAGAAAAAGTTTCGGGAATGAGCTGGAATGATTTTATTCAAAAACGAATTCTGACTCCACTTGAGATGGACGAAAGTGCTCCAAATTTCGGACTGCTTTCTTCTAAAAATAATGTTACAGATCCTCACGCGGAAGTTGAAGGAAAAGTGATGGTCGTTCGCCGCGACTGGCGCGAAGTTGCAGGTGCTGCAGCAGGAATTTATAGTAGCGTTCACGATATGACAAAGTGGGCAAAAATGCAATTGAATGATGGAAAGTATGGAGCAAATCTAGAGAAACGACTTTTTTCTGAAGAAGCACATAATGAAATGTGGACTCCACAAACTATAATTCCTGTAAGAGGAAAAACTCCTTACGACACAAACTTTAAAAGCTACGGCTTAGGCTGGTTTATAAGTGACGAAAAAGGGTACAAAGTAGTAACACATACGGGAGGATTGTTCGGAATTGTAACTCAATTTACTCTAATTCCAGAAATGGATTTAGCAATAATTGTTTTTACAAATCAGCAGTCTGGTGCAGCATTTAATTCGATTACTAATACGATTAAAGATGGATATTTTGGAATCAAAGGTCAAAACAGAGTAAAACAATATCACGAAAATGTGGTTAAGAATAAAGCTTATGCTGAAAAAATAACTTCTAAAATTTTTGCAGAAATTGAAGCTCAGAAAAATAATACTGATTGCAATCTAAAAAATATTGAAGGTACTTACCACGATTTATGGTTTGGCGATGCAGTAATTTCTAACAAAAACGGAAAAATGAGATTTGATGCTATCAATTCTCCACGACTTGTGGGCGATTTACTTCCTTATAAAGGAAATACGTACATCGTAAAATGGGATGACAGAAGTTATGATGCTGATGCTTTCGTAAAATTTGAATTAGATTTTGAAGGAAACATTTCTGGAATGACGATGAAAGCAATTTCGCCATTGACGGATTTTAGTTTTGATTTTCACGATTTATCATTTACAAAGAAATCAGAAAAGTAGATTCCAAATAGTTCTATGAATTGTTCTACTTTAGAATCTTAATCTATTCGAAGTCAAATGAGAAATTATCTGCTAGTTGTGCTGTTCTTAATTGGGTTTACTTCTAGTATTACCGCGCAATCTGACTATTTGGAAAAGAATTCTTATATAACTTTTGACCTTAATTCTCCAATTATAAATTATTCTCCACGCTACGAAATTGGATATTATAGACATCTCGATGAACGATTGATAGTGGGTGCAGAATTCGGTTTCGGTAACTACAGAACGACCATAAACTTTGCTGCTGAAGGAAATTGGATAGAAAAAGACTATGAAAGTTTTTCTATAGCGCCAGAGATTAAGTATATTTTAAATCCAAGCAGAAAAACGCGAAAATTTATTTCAGCAGAATTATTTTATATTTATCATTCAGACAAATTATCTAACCGAAGCTACACGAATACGGATTTTACAAAAACATCCAGTTATGATCGTGCTGACTATCAAAGAAATAAATTTGGATTAAATTTTAATTACGGAATGATAATTAATTTAAGCAATAGTATTGGTTTAATCCCTAAAATTGGTGCTGGTGTAAAAATTCGAGATGTTAAATTCAGCAATGCCGAAAATCTTATCACAACTAATGTGGGTAGTTATGAAGACTGCAGTCCCGACTTTATTTCAAGACATATTGAAGTAGAAGGTTTAATTACAAGGTTTAACTTCAACTTTGAGATGCAACTCTTCTATAAATTTTAGTACAAATTTAGTGTTTGAAACGCATCACATTTTTCAATAAGAACTTGATTTTTATTATCTTTCATCTTTCAAAAATAGCTTTTGCTAAAAGAAGAAATTCAAAATAAAAGATTGATGACAGATAGAGAATTAGATCGAATTATAGAGATGGCTTGGGAAGACAGAACTCCTTTTGAAGCCATAAAATTCCAATTTGGACTAGCTGAGGCTGATGTTATAAAATTGATGCGTACCGAATTGAAAGATAATTCTTTTAAGCTATGGCGTAAGCGAGTTAATAGCGGAGTTAGTCAAAAACATTTGATGAAAAGAAGTACTGAAATTGATAGATTTAAATGCACACGTCAAAGAAGTATTTCCAATAATAAGATTTCTAAGAGATAAATTGGCATTTTAAAATATACGTCAGAAACAATGCAATTAGAAAAGGATAAACTTGCCGAATTAGAAAGACATTATAAGCTAAATTTGATCAACTCGATCTCTGGAATTAAGCCAGCGAATTTGGTGGGCACGGTTTCAAAAAATGGGCAAGAGAACGTTGCAATCTTTTCGTCAGTAGTTCATATTGGATCGAATCCTCCGCAGCTAGGAATAATATTTAGACCTCAAAATGAAATTCCGCGCGATACTTACCGAAATATATTGGAAACTGGTTGTTATACCGTTAATCACGTTACAACTTCTATAATTGAGAAGGCTCATTATACTTCTGCAAAGTTGAATTCTGATGAATCAGAATTCGACAAAATGAAGTTGAATAGTGAAACAATAGCTGATTTTAAAGCACCATTTGTTGGTGAATGTGCCATTAAAATGGGAATGAAGTACGTTGAAAGTGTTCCCCTGTCAAACGGCTGCATTTTTGTGATTGGGACAGTTGAACTATTGGTCGTTCCAGATGAGGCAGTAAATGATTTAGGTCAGATTGATTTGGAAATTAGTGAATCGGCTGGCGTTTCTGGTCTCAATACCTATTACAATTTAGTCAAGAAAGAATCTTTTCCATATGTTAGATCAAATGAAATTCCTAAGTTTGAATGAAAAAGTCAGATCTACCAACAAAAATTTGTGAAACCTGTGAATTGCCTTTCACGTGGCGAAAGAAATGGGAGAAGAATTGGGAAGAAGTAAAATACTGCAGTCAAAAATGCAGAATGAACAAAAAATCAAGAACGGAATGAAAACTAAATTAATTTTATCCATAGGAATACTTGCTATACTGTCGTCTTGTCAAGATAGAACAGCGGCAATTACACCCACAAATACTCAGGTAAACCATAATTCGACAAATAACACCCCTGATACTCAAACACGAAGTGCGCCCACTATTATAAGTGAATCTGTCAATGATCCGCTTGCGCTAAAATTAAAAAAATACATTGTTGAACAATATATGACAGAAGCAGATTTAAGAACCATCGATGAAAAAGATAGAATATTTCAGTTGTATGAAATAGATTTGAATAATGACGGAAAAAAAGAGGTGTTTGTCAACTTTGTAACTCCATACTTTTGCGGAAGTGGTGGTTGTGCGTTACTGCTTTTGGACGCAGATATGAAATTAATAAGTAAATTTAGCGTTACCCGCACACCATTGTATGCGGAGAAAGCCGTTGTAAACGGCTACAGGAAGCTGTTAACAAAATCTGAGGGCCAATGGAAAGAACTCAATTTTGATGGAAAAAAATATCCTTCGAATCCAACGTTATTAAAGAAATCAACTTATGAAAAACCTAGTTCTGATGCAGAAATTATCTTTGATGATAAGTATTTAAAAGCAAAAAATTACACTTTTTAAAGCTTTAGAAAAACATAAGAAACCATCAAATTGATGGTTTTTTTTTGATTTGAATTATGGGGCTGGACTTTTCAATTCGAATGTCTGCTAAGCATTTATTCGTGCCTTTCAAAAAAGGTATTCTAGCGTGAAGCCCAGTTGCGCGAAGGATGGGAGCGGTATCCTTTGCTGCCAAAGTAGTTATGAAAGTTTAGCAAAAGTCTTCTGGCAGTAAAGATATAGCGTACAGCCTGACCATCGCCTGCGGGATTTTCAATGTTACGACAAATCGTGATGGCGATGGGCGCGCCAAAAAAAAAACTTCAAATCTAAAAACAATCTTTGTTACGAGACGTTTTCAAATTTGAAGTTAAATTAAAATGTATTTAAACTCGGCCTTTTCTGATGATGTGCGTGTAAATCCAAGTGAGCGTAAACGTTGGGATTATATCTGTAAAAGGAAGTATTTCCTCCACAAATGAGATAAAACCACCTACTTTTCCGACCGTTCCTTTGTACATTCTTGCCAAAATTAATCCTGACAAGGGAGCCCAAATCACGTCTGAAAACTCACCTAAAAATGGAATATTAAATGAAAGCATTCCGACCGCATCAAAGAATATTCCTAAAATTAGCTGCTGTATAGCTCCTGCAGAAAGTCCTTTAGTTGATATTTTGTCTGTCATATCGTAATTTTTTTATGCAATATGCAAATCAAGTGCCAAACTATTTTTTCAATTTATCTTTGAAAAGCTTGCGAACTTTTTCAACTTTAGGCGTCACCACGTACACACAGTACGACTGCCCGCGATTGTCCGCATAATAATTTTTGTGATAATCCTCAGCGAAATAAAAAGTAGGAGCAGCTGAAACTTTTGTGACAACTGGCTTACCGAAGGTATTTTCTTTGTCCAGCAAAGCGATATAGCCTTCGGCAATTTCTTTCTGCTCATCATTGTGGTAAAAAACCTCGCTTCTATATTGAGTCCCCACATCATTTCCTTGTCTATTCAGAGTGGTTGGATCGTGTGTTGCGAAGAAAACTTCTAGAATTTCTCCGTAGCTGATTATTTTTGGATCGAAAGTAATTTCGATAGCTTCAGCGTGACCGCTAGCGCCAGCAGAAACTTGCTGATAGGTAGGATTTGCTCTAGCACCTCCAATATATCCAGGAACTACTTTTGAGATACCATCTAATTCTAAAAATACTGCTTCTGTACACCAGAAACATCCGCCAGCTAAAGTTGCAACCTCTTTTCCTTTTTCTACTTCCATCGTTACAGGTGTTGTTTGTGTTTTAATATTTGAAATTTTCTCTTTTGATTGACACGATAATGCCAAAAATAAGAATGATAAACTAAGTATGTGTTTCATTATTTTGCATTTTAGTTCAACAAAATTAACGAATCGTCTTCGCAGTAGTATTGTACTTAACGTAACTTTATAGAGTTATGCCTCAAAAGAATCTACAATTGTATTTTGAATTATACATTTTGGTTGTTACTTTGTGAGAAACAATTTCATAGATGATACAGGCGCAGAATATTCATAAATTTTACGATAAACTTGAGGTTTTAAAGGGTGTCGACCTACATATTCAAAGCGGAGAAATTGTTTCGATTGTAGGCGCTTCAGGAGCAGGAAAAACCACTTTGCTTCAAATTTTGGGCACGTTGGATAGGCCATCTACAGACAAAAACAGTAAGCTAATCATCAATGGAAAAGATATTCTGGCGATGAAGGATAAAGAGTTGTCAAAATTCCGAAATCTTAATTTAGGATTTATTTTTCAGTTTCATCAACTTTTACCAGAGTTCACAGCTTTGGAAAATGTTTGTATTCCTGCTTTTATCGCTGGAAAAACGAAAGCAGAAACTGAACCTGAAGCGCGACGTTTATTAGACTATCTAGGGCTTTCTCACAGATACGACCATAAACCTTCTGAACTTTCGGGAGGAGAGCAGCAAAGAGTTGCGGTGGCAAGAGCATTAATCAATAAGCCTGCGGTGATCTTTGCCGATGAACCTTCGGGAAATCTTGATACATTATCGGCAGAAAACTTACATAAACTATTCTTTGAGCTTCGTGATGAGTTTAAACAGACATTCGTGATCGTGACGCACAACGAAGAATTGGCAAATATGGCGGATAGAAAACTTGTGATGATTGACGGATTAATTTAAACTGAGCCAATGGTTTTAATAATTCTATCTTGGATTTATATCCTTTTTACAACCATCAATTTAGGTTTTATACTTGATAGAATTCTTGTTTTAAAAAATAAAAACTTTGTTATTACGTCGTTTCTGGGATTGTTTTCTGTGACAGTTCTTGCCAGTATTTGGTCGATTTTTGGACGGATAAATGTGGAGTTTCATATTTTTTTGTTGCTGATCAATCTCCTATTCCTTTTTAAATTTAAGATGGCAATTCTTTACGTATACAAAGAATTTTGGTTGCGAATTCAAAGTTTGCGTGTGGAATTAAAAGTTTACTTAGTTCTTATAACAACATTAATTATTGCACAATGCAGCACTTTACCTTACGTGATTGACAACGAATCATACTATATTCAGACTATAAAGTGGTTTAACGAATATGGTTTTGTAAAAGGGATCGCCAACCTTCACTTATATTTAGGTCAAGCAAGCGGATGGCATATTGCGCAAAGTGTTTTCAACTTCTCGTTTCTATACTCAAATTTTAATGATTTGAGTGGGTTTAGTTTACTGCTAGGAGTTTTGTTTTCTGTAGAAAAATTAAATCAATATTACGAAAATAAAAACTTCGATTTTCTTTTAATAGGCGTCTTTCCTTTAGCAAGTATTTATTTTTTCCAATTCATCGCTGCCCCTTCTCCAGATATCCCCGTATATGTTTTGACCTTCATAATTATTTTTTATTTCATTGAGAATTTTCAAAAGTGCTCTTCTGAAATATTTAATTTGATTGTCATCTTAACCCTTTTTATGCTTTATATAAAAAGCACTTCGATTGTGTTTGTTCTATTACCGATTATTTTGCTTGTTAAGAATCATAAGACACTATTAAGAAAATTATTGGTGCCGAGCATTATCGCATTTTTAATCCTCGCTCTGTTTGTGATAAAAAATATGATTGTAAGTGGCTCCGTATTATTCCCTTCTAAAATGCTTGAGTCGTTTACAACTGAATACAGTATTCAGAAGGCTATTGAAAGTAATTATTATGACCTTATAAAATTTTCAGGATATAATGTTTATGGAGAGCAGTTTAATTCAATGTCCTCTTACGAGTTGTTTTTACATTGGCTTTCAATGCCAAAACTTCACGGAATATTTAATAAAATTGGCATTATTCTGATTTTGCTCTCACCTTTCTTTATTTATAAATTTCAGAATAAAAAAAGCTATTGGATTATTTATGTTTTGATGGTTTTGCAGATGATTTTATTACTGGCAACTTCTCCACAGTTTAGATTTTTCGCAAACTTCAGCTTATTTTTTGGGTTGTTTTGCCTTATTTGCTTTTTTAGAAATAGAAAACTCATCACAACTTTTTTGTTCCTTTCACTTTTTCCGATGGCAACATTATTGTTTGTTCCAATTCAATTAACTCAGTTCACAACGAATAAATTTATGGCTGAGAATAACAATTTTTCTTATAGAGAAATTGTTTTTCCGCTTGAAAACACGAAAAGTAAAACAGAATTTGAAGTAATTACGATTGGGAATTTAAAGTACAATTCGCCGCTAGAAAATGAGTTTTTCTACGGTACGGGAAATGGCGATTTGCCTTGCGTCAACAAAACACAAGTTGAGTATTATCAGAAGTATTTCGGCGTTATTCCTCAGATGAGAAGTGATGATTTGAAAGATGGTTTTTATTCGAAGAGAGTTGAGAAAGATGAATGATCTCTTATTAATTTGTGCTTTTTTTCTATCATTCACAATCACACAAACATTGATATGACTAACAAAGTTTGAAAATTTCAAGCTTTTCAAATAACAGTTCGCTATTCACAAATACCGCCAAATACTTTCAAAACCCCTCAAATATTCCCAAACCAAACAGCGCAAAATCATATTTTACGGGATCTTGTTCGTCCAATAGCCTAAGCGAAGTGTCGAGCTCGGTTAAAGCTTTGGTGTCGTTCTGTTTTCTGTTTAAAATTCCTAATTTTCTAGCGACATTTCCAGAGTGAACGTCAAGCGGACAAGACAATTTTGCTGGAGAGATTGATTTCCATAATCCGAAGTCTACACCATTAGTATCATTTCGAATCATCCATCTCAAGTACATATTTATACGTTTTGAAACGGAACCTTTGCTCGGGTTTGCAACGTGTTTTCTAGTTCGGTCAAGATGTGGAATTTCGAAAAAAATATTGTGTAGCTCTTGAATTGCGGGCTGTAACGAATCTTCAGTTTGATGTTTTGTGAAAATCGATTCTAAGCCTTTGTGATTTGTGTAAATATGTTTAAGCGCGATAATAAAGTGTTTGAAATCATCAGAATTGAAAGTTCTGTGAACAAAACTGTCTAATCTTTCCAATTGATATTCGTCGTGGTTCATCACAAAATCACATGGAGAATCGCCCATTAGATCCATCATTCGATGTCCGTTCTTGGTAATCATCGTTCTGTTTCCCCAGGCGATCGTGGCAGCTAGAAATCCCGCGATTTCGATATCTTCTTTTAGTTTATATCGGTGCGGAACGCTGATTGGATCTGGCTCGATGAAGTCGACGGTGTTGTATTGAATTACTTTGGCCTCAAGGAAATCTTTAAGCTCTTGTTGATTCATCATAAATGATTCTGGGTTTGAAAGTGCAAAGATAAGTAATTCTAGATTTCCGAGCTTCTGCTATGCAAACTCGTGAAATATGTAACTTAACAAGTTTTAAAAAATAACAAAGCAGGATTTAACTCGATTTTCGTATCTTTCTTAGTTCCAAAAAAAGCATTACAATGATTACAATTACTTTAAAAATCAACGAACATACCGTAAAAGGTAAAGAGTTTCTTGAAACTTTGTACAGTTTCTGTGATGATCCAAACGATATTGAAATAATAAAAGTTCCAAATAGCATTACACAAAATGCAATTGATAATGCTAAGAAGGGAATTGGCTTAAATAAAAGTACGAGCCACGAAGATCTAATGAAAAAATTGTTGTCTTAGATAAACATTTACTTAGACTCCCAAAATCGTCTCCAAAAAGATTTATTACTTTGAAAATTATGAAACCACTCATTTCAATCCTCCTCTTTCTATTCTCTACTTTCTGCTACTCACAAAAAGTATATTCTGTGAACTATGCAAATCAGGCAGACGTCAAAGTTTTTGTGGTTGAATATGAAAATGAAGCTGACTTAAAAGTGTATAAAGTCAAATACCCAAATGAAACAGGAAAAAATGATGGAAACTGGTTTTTTACAGAATATAAGAATCAAGCAACAAAAAGTATTTATTTTGTGGAATATAAAAATCAAGCGGATTTAAAGATATTCTTTGTTACCTATAAGAACGAAGCGGGTTGGAAAAATAAGGAGAAAGCTCATTTGTTGTATTAGTTTATCGACGCATCTTTTAAAATCAATACTTAAAAATGACCTGATAGAAAAAAATCAAAATCTTAATAAATTTCCTTTGATCGACAAGGTTTCACTCTTACCTAACATTTAAAGACGTTTTAAGAGCAAAATTTCTTAGAGAAACGGTAGTTCTTAAAGTGCAGAATTTGCGAGAGGGATAGAAGTGAACCCGAGCGAAGCGAACTGGCGAAGCAAATCCTTTGTTGTAGCGTTGCGGAGCAAAAGCTACAACAAAGATTGGGAACGGATAGCCCGACCTGAGGCAAATAAAAATTCCTACTTACCGAAAACATTCTGCCGAAAGGTCTCGCCCAAAAAAAAATCGTGAACATCGAAAAATAATTCTAAGCTTGGAAAAAACTCATACGTTAACGCATAAAAAAAGGAGAACTCACAAAATGAATTCTCCTTTTTCTATATATTCTGAATGATAAAATTACTTTATAAACTCTATCTTCTGTGCTTCTTCGAGGTTTTTACTATCAAAAAATCCTTGCTCATTCATCCAGTCATCGCTGAAAACTTTGCTCATATATCGAGATCCGTGGTCAGGAAATATTGCAACAACATTGCTATCTGTGGTAAATTCTCCCTCTTCGCCATACTGCTTGATCGCTTGCATCACCGCGCCTGAAGTATATCCTACAAATAAGCCTTCAGTTTTGGCGATTGAGCGTGCCATATGCGCGCTATCTTCGTCAGAAACCTTCATAAAATGATCGATGATATCGAAGTCTGTCGCTGATGGAATTAAATTTTTTCCAAGACCCTCGATGCGGTATGGGTAAATCTCATCATTGTCAAACTCTTTAGTCTCGTGGTATTTTTTAAGAACTGATCCAAAAGCATCCACTCCTAAGATACGGATATTTGGATTTTGCTCTTTTAGATATTTTGCAGTACCCGAAATTGTTCCGCCAGTTCCGCTACAAGCAACTAAATGCGTAATCTTCCCTTGTGTTTGTTTCCAAATTTCTGGGCCTGTGCTGTAATAATGCGCATCAATATTGAGTTGATTGAAATATTGATTGATATAAACTGAACCTTTTGTCTCTTCGTGTAATCTTTTTGCAACATTATAATACGAACGTTCATCATCGGCAGATACATTTGCTGGGCAAACATACACTTTGGCGCCCATTGTGCGCAACATATCAATTTTATCTTTTGATGATTTTGAACTTACAGCAAGGATGCAATTATAGCCTTTGATGATGCTAACCATCGCAAGGCTAAAGCCAGTATTTCCTGAAGTAGTTTCAATTATAGTATCGCCAGGAGTTAAGATTCCAGCTTTTTCTGCTTGTTCTATTATATAAAGTGCAATTCTGTCTTTGGTAGAGTGCCCTGGATTGAATGCTTCTACTTTGGCGAAGAAATTACCGTCAATGTTATCAGTAATTTTATTCAGCCTAATTAGGGGTGTATTTCCTATTAATTCCAGAACATTATTATACACATTTATGTCTTCTTTCATAAAAAAAATAGTTGATGAGAACAGAAAAAAATAGTTTCTAAAACTCAAATCAAGGCAAAAATAAGGAAAATATTCTAATTACTTTTTATTAATTTCCAAATTAAGCAAAAAACTGAATTCCTTAGCGAGTTCTTTCAGCGCTTCAAAACGCCCAGAAGCACCACCGTGGCCAGCATCCATATTAGTATCTAAAAATAACAAATTATCATCGGTTTTGAATTCTCGAAGTTTCGCAACCCACTTTGCAGGCTCCCAATACTGAACTTGCGAATCGTGCAAACCTGTAGAAATGTACATATTGGGATATCTCTGCGCTTTTACATTGTCATAAGGAGAATAAGACAGCATATAGTTATAGAATTTCTTTTTATTCGGATTTCCCCATTCGTCATACTCCCCAGTTGTTAGCGGAATGCTATCGTCGAGCATCGTGGTTACAACGTCTACAAAAGGCACTTGCGCGATTACGCCATTGTAAAGTTCTGGTGCTAAATTCACAATTACTCCCATCAACATTCCTCCCGCAGATCCTCCTTCGGCATAAAGATGCTCTGCAGATGTATATTTATTTTCGATTAGATATTTAGAGCAATCTATAAAGTCTGTAAATGTATTTTTCTTGGTCAACAGTTTTCCAGTTTCGTACCAGTTTCGACCCAAGTCCTCTCCCCCACGCACGTGCGTAATCGCATAAATAAAACCACGATCAAGTAGTGATAATCTCGTTGAAGAAAAATGGGCATCCATCGAAGCGCCGTAAGAGCCATAAGCATATTGAAGAAGAGGATTTTGGCCATTCATCACAGTTCCTTTTTTGTAGACTATAGAAACAGGAACTTTCACGCCATCAGCAGCAGTTACCCAAATTCGTTCTTCTATATAATTTTCTTTGTTGAATTTTCCGCCGAGGATTTCCTGCTCTTTGAGAACCGTTTTTTCTTTGGTCTCCATATTAAAGTCAATGATAGAAGAAGGCGTATTCATCGACTGATAGGTGTATCTTAATATTGTTGTATCAAAATCCACATTCGCAAATGTAAAAGCGGTGTAAGTTTCACTTTCAAAAGGAAGGTAGTATTCAGATCCTTTTTCCCACGGCATAATTCTAATTCTTGTCAGTCCGTCTGTGCGTTCTTCCAAAACGAGATAGTCGTTGAAAATTTCGCAGTCTTCGAACAATACTTCTTCTCGATGCGGAATTACATCTTCCCAAAATTCTCTTTTGGTTGTTGCTTCGGGAGTTTTCATCAGTTTGAAATTCTCCGCATCATCAGCATTTGTTCGAATATAAAAATGATCTTTATAATGAAGAATGCTATATTCAATTCCTCTTTTTCTTCTTTGGAAAATTGTGAATTTTCCCAGAGGCTTGTCGGCATTTAATATTCGGGATTCGGTTGTAAGTGTACTTTCTGAATCAATGACGATATACTTTTTAGATTTCGATTTATGGACGTCAACATTAAAAGTATCGTCTTTTTCGAAATAAACCATTTTGTCAGAAGCTTGAATGTCGCCCATCTGATGTCTATAAACCTTGTCCGCTCGAAGCGTTTCTTCGTCTTGTGATGTGTAGAAAATAGTTTTATTATCATTTGCCCAAACACAACTTCCAGTAGTATTTTGCAGATGGTCTGAAAGAATTTCGCCAGTTGCAAGATTTTTTATTTTGATGCTATAAATTCTTCGCCCGACCGTATCAGTACTATAAGTTGCGAATTTATTATCTGGACTAACGGAAAAAGCAGCGAGATTAAAGAATGATTCGCCAATTGCCATTACATTACAGTCGAACATAATTTCCTCGGGAGCATCGAGACTTCCCTTCTTTCTTGAAAATATCGGATAATTTTTTCCAGTTTCGAAACGTATGATATAATGATAGCCATTAAAAAAGTATGGAACAGAAGTATCATCTTCCTTAATTCGAGCTTTCATTTCCTCATAAAGTTCCTTCTGAAAATCCTTGGTATTTTCCGTCATCTTATTATAATACTCGTTTTCAGCATTTAGATAAGAGATAGTTTCAGGATTTTCACGATCATTCATCCAATAATAATCATCGGTGCGGGTATGTTTGTGACAAGTAATTGTTTTTGGGAATTTTGAAGCTATAGGAGGAGTTATTTTTGAAGTCATCTAATTGGAAAATTTTGAGCAAAACTAAGGTTTTAAAAATAGAGGGAATGAGCATTAAATTTATAAAAGATTAAAACGACGTTAAAAATATATAATAGAGGTTAATTTTCTATTCATAATTTCGAATGATTAAACTAAAAATGTACTTTTAAGGAAATAACCAAAAAAACCTATAAAATGGAAGATTTAATAAAATTAATAGAAGAAAACACTGGCATTACAAATGAACAAGCTACTGTGGCGGTTGAAACTGTTACAGCTTTTCTAAAAACAAAATTGCCAGCTGGAATGCAAGGAACAGTAGATTCTATGTTTAAAGGCGGAAGCGATGGAAATTCAGGCGATCTGCTTGGAGGTCTAAAAGACAAAATGGGCGGAATGTTCTAGAAATTATACAAAGCAAAAGAGCAACTGATTAGGTTGCTCTTTTCTTTTATCGTACATAATTTAGTCTACAACGTCATCTTCGTCAGCGTATCCAACACATAATTATGCATCACTTCTTTATAATCCAAGTGCGTCACTATTCTCAACTTCCCTTTCCCCATCGCACTTATATAAATTCCTTTATTCTTTAGGGTTTCAATAATCGAAAGCTCCTCGATATTTTTATTGACATTAAAAATCACAATATTTGTTTCCACAGGTTCAATCGAATAAATCCAACTTTTCTTGTGAAGCACCACCGCAATTTCTTTTGCTCTGCGATGATCTTCTTTCAATCGTTCGATATTATTTTCTAAAGCATAAATTCCTGCTGCTGCGAGATATCCCGCTTGACGCATACCGCCACCAAGAATCTTCCGAACTCTCAAAGCTCTGTCAATTGTGGCTTGATCCGAAAGTAACAACGATCCAACTGGCGCTCCAAGACCTTTGGATAGACAAACCGAAATAGTATCGAAAATCCCACCAAAACTCTGCGGATGCTGATTTTTTGCCACAATCGCATTCCATAATCTTGCGCCATCAAGATGAAATTTTAAATTATGCTCGAGGCAAACATCTTTTATCTTCTGAAGTTCCTCAATTTCATAACACGCCCCGCCTCCTTTGTTGGTAGTGTTTTCTACACAGACAAGACTGGTTAGTGGACTGTGGTAAAATGCTGGTGGATTGATTGCTTCAACAACCTGATCGGCAGTAATCATTCCCCTATCTCCATCAATTAGATTGCAAGAAACGCCGCTATTAAAAGAAACTCCTCCACCTTCGTAATTATAAACGTGCGCCCATTTGTCAGCAATAAGCTGCTCTCCTGGCTGAGTTAGAACTTTTATTGCGGTCTGATTTGCCATTGTCCCCGACGGGAAGAAAAGCGCTGCTTCCATTCCAAAGGTTTTGGCAACACGAGTTTCAAGTTCAATCACCGTTGGATCTTGCTTGTAGACATCGTCGCCCACTTTTGCATTAAACATATATTGAAGCATTTCTGCTGAAGGCTTGGTAACTGTATCGCTTATTAAATTTATTTCCATACTATAAAAATGAAATGCTATTTTTGTGAAAAACAAAATTACATTATTTATGACAAATACCGAACAAATCAAAGGTATTGTAGAGCGTCTTGGTGCGTTGAGGAGGTATCTTTGACATTGATGCCAAGCTTGTAGAAATTACCAATGAAGAGGAAAAGACCTTTGCGCCAGACTTTTGGAACAATGCCAAGGAAGCCGAGATACTTGTACGACATCTCCGCAGCAAAAAACAATGGGTCGAAGGATATGAAAAAGGCGTCGAATTATCGGACGAACTTCAGCTTGCTTATGAGTTTTATAAGGAAGGTGAACTTACTGCCGAAGAACTTGACGAGCAATACGACCGCGTAAATACGCATCTCGAGAATATCGAATTCAAAAATATGCTCAGCGATGAAGGCGATAGCTTAAGTGCTGTTGTCCAAATTACCGCTGGAGCTGGAGGTACAGAAAGTTGCGATTGGGCCGAAATGCTGATGCGTATGTATATGATGTGGGGCGAAAAAGAAGGTTACAAAATCAAAGAACTTAACTTCCAAGGTGGCGAAGTTGCGGGAATTAAAACTGTAACTCTCGAATTTGAAGGCGATTATTCTTTTGGCTATTTAAAAGGTGAAAATGGCGTGCATCGCCTTGTTCGAATCTCTCCTTTTGATAGCAATGCCAAGCGTCACACCTCTTTTGCGTCTGTTTACGTCTATCCACTTGCCGATGATACTATCGAGATCGACATCAATCCTTCAGATATTTCTTGGGAAAC
>JBBSQV010000027.1:0-27524 GCA_038243675.1 Flavobacteriales bacterium | reverse complement strand
TTGCGAATAATTTTTACTTGTAAATTATTTCCAATTTTAATAATAGAAGACGGCTTTCCAGCCGGACTTTCGCGTTGCAAATTTACAACATAGTCAACTCCTTTTATAATTTCCGAACTGATTTCTTTGAAGGTCAAAGGAGTTGCTTTTCCTGAAATATTTGCTGAGGTTGAGACCAAAGGTTTTTTTAATCTTTCTAATAATTTGAAGCAGAAAGGATCTTTGACAAGTCGCATCCCCAAAGATTTATCATCAGCAATAAGATTCGGTGCTACATTTCGAGGATTGTCAAGGACTAATGTTGTTGGCTTGTCGCTAATATCTAAAATTTCCCACGCAACTTCTGGAATTTCTTTGAAGACATTATAAATCATTTTTTCGCCGTTCATCAAAACGATCATAGATTTACTTTCTTCTCTCTGCTTAAGCTTGTAAATTTTAATAACCGCCTCCGCATTTGTAGCGTCGCAGCCAATTCCCCAAACGGTATCTGTAGGATAAAGGATAATTCCGCCTTCTTTCAGTACTTCGTATGCTTTTAATATTTCTTCTTGCATGGTAATTTGTCGAATATTAGTAATCTTGACGGAAAAAATAAGCTTTGATTTTTTCCAAAAATCATTTATTAATAGTATCATTAGTGGTATCTCATTACATAAAGTGAGTAATGAGATTATAACAATTTCAACCTAAAAAAATGAATTTTAGATATTTTTATTGGAAGTCAAAGTTACGCAAATAATACTGTTTCACATTATTTTCAAGCATTTCAAAACTGTATAATTTAGTAACTATCTCGCCAAGTTGAATTTGATAATTTGTAAATTGTTCTTCTTGATCATATTTTTTAATATCCTCAACGATTTTTTCGTTCAGTTCATCAAATGAATTATATAGGGAAGGTAGATTATCGAAATCTTCGGTAAAGAAAACTTCGTTGTAAACCGCGAAAGGAATTCCGCCAGACAGCACACTTTCCACAAGGTAGCCATCTAGACCTTCTCCAAAAGTGATTATAAATTTCGCTTTTGAAGTATACTCTTTATATAAATCGTACTTCATATTTTTAATCTCAACAAATTTATATTCTGGAAGCTTTGATTTGATATTGTCCAAAATTTCTTCTTTTGACAACGTGCTCGCATTTGGAATCCACTGAATTTTATCTGGGGAATAGATTATCAAATTTTCTTTTTCGGCAAAAGTCCGTTTTTTATAAGGAGTAGGGCTCAACCATGCAGAAAAATTATGCAAAGGAACATCGTACTGCTTCCTTTTCTCGATGGTCGTATATTTTTTGTGAGCCATCGTCATCGTCGCGTTTTGAAACATGTTCTTGACAATATTGATTTTTTCTGCTGAGGGCATTAGGAGGTCGTTTTGATTTAGAAAGTTTATTTTAACATCTTTTACGGTTTCCTTCCATCTAAAAAATGGTTTCATTTTTTTGCAGTTTTGTGTGAATGCTGCAATCATCACATCAGGAATATGAATTTCTGCGAAGTCAAGATCTAAAAAATATTGTTCAATCTCATTAAATGTGTAGATAACCATATCATTAGAAAATTTTCTATACATAAAATCTGTCTCACCTTTTCCTGGCAAAAAGCTCGCAACTACATCGCAACCGTGAATTTCTTTCAGATTTTTGACAATATTATAAATAGAACAAATGGACATTATTCCCCCATTAATTCTATCAGTACCAGCAGGAACAAAAAATATTATTAACTTTTTAGTTTCGGAATAATTCTGATCGAAATAATTTCTTTTAAAAGTTTTATGATGCCCTTGGTATAGAAAGCTTTTAATTTGATGTAAAAATTTCTGACTATCTTTTTTGAAAGACATAATTATGTTTTTATAGAAGATTAAAACTTATTTAATAGATAAGACATTTTCTAACCATCCTTTGATTGTGTATTTATGATAGATTTCTTCGGGAAGTTTCTGATAGTCACTTTCAAAAAAGGATGCAGGAATATGAGGGTTCGTCTCGTCTATTACTAAGATATTATTAGCATTATAAAAGTCATAATTTACAATATCAGGATTAGTAGTTACCAATTTTTTCTCCAATCCAATACTTTCAAAAATCCTGAAAGTCAACCCATGTTGTCCTTCTCTATTTACATCAAGTAAAGCTTTTGACCTTTCAACAAGCTTCGCAATCTCTTCAAGAGATATTTTTTTTGATATGAACTCAATATCCTCATTCTCTGAAGTATGATTTTTATCCAAAATCATGATTTTGTAATTTAAATCTTGTGACTTTAATTCTGTTACAATTTTCGAAATAATTTGAAGCCTTTTGTCTTTTGAGCTAATGTTAAATATCTGATATTCTTGTGTGGTAGGCGAGTCGTGGTTTTCAATATTGATCCAATTTGGAGCGAATTTCAAATTTAAATTTTTGCAATCTTCTTTTTCGAAAGAAAAACATTCGTCAAAGCGTGAAGCAACATTTTTAATTTTTGGACATCGAGTGGCGCTATCATTAAAGAATCCGATAGATTTTGTACAATAATCTTTCAGTTGTAACAGATACTTTTTGTCAATAAAATCAGCTTTTATTGTTAGTATGATATCCTGCATTTCACCAAGTAGTTGCAATCTTTTTATAATTTCCTGTCCATAATAAATATTTTTAATGTTCTTTTTAAAAAAGGTTTTAAGAACAAAATTGTAAATCTTATAAATGGGATTTGGGTATTGATAAATAAAACTACTGAAATCAATATGATGCACAGTATGACCTTCTCGTTTTAAGACGGTTGCAATTCCGTCGTTTAAGCCCCAATTGTCAAAACTTATCAAGGTGATTTTCATTTATTTTATCTAGATATGTTATCAGAATTATTTTAATTTGTTGCTATCCAATTGCATTCTCTTAAATGTTTACTGCGGAAAACAGATTGCAAAGCCATGTATTTTTTGTAAAATTATCTAAATAATTGCAGATATTAAAGACTATAGTTACTTTTGATCAAAAAATAATGCCGGCTACCTTTAATCCAAAATTCAAAAATTTAGAAAATTCTGTAAACACTTTCATTCAGAATTTTCATAGCTCAGGAACACTTTTGGTAAAGGGTAATCGCAACATCATTCGATTATTTCCGGTAGATACACTTATACTAAATATTAAAGCATTCAAAGTTCCTCATGTTCTGAATCAATTAATCTACAAATACGTACGACCATCGAAAGCCAGACGCTCGTTTGAGTATGCAACTTTATTGCTAGAAAAAGGAATCGGAACTCCCGAACCAATTGCTTACGTTGAGAACTTTACGAATATAGGTTTAAAGGCGAGTTACTATATCAGTGAACATCTAAATGCAGATTTAACTTTTCGAGAACTCGTTGAAATTCCTGATTTTGCAAATCATGAAGAGATACTGCGTGCATTTACTCAATTCTGTTTTAAAATGCATGAGAAGGGTATAGAGTTTCTTGATCATTCTCCAGGGAATACCCTAATAAAAGCAACTTCAAAAGGGTACGAATTTTATTTGGTGGATCTTAATCGTATGAAGTTTCATAAAGCAATGAATTTCGATCAAAGGATGAAAAATCTGTCTAGACTTACGCCGAAAAAAGAAATGATACTGATAATGGCCAATGAGTATGCCAAATTATACAAATGTAAAGAAGCAGAAATTTTTGATAAAATGTGGGGCTATACCGAAGACTTTCAATCTAAATTTCACAGAAAAGCAGCATTCAAAAAAACACTTAATTTATCTAAGTAACTTGTTTTGACTGTTTAGTTTTTTTAATTCTCTATAACGTTCATAAACGCTTAAGGCATTGAGATAGCAGATTGTAATTCCTTTCTTTCCGTCTAGGAATCCAAGTCTAATAGTGTAGCTATACAGAAAATTATATAAGGGATGCAAGACTTCCTTGATCACAGAAGGTTTCATGTTTTTCGCGAACTTTTCTTGGGCTTTTAATTTTCCATAACTGAGCATTTTTGCTTTATAACTATCATAATCTGCATAAGAAAAATGTATTAGTGGATTTTTAAAAACTCCAATCTTTCCATTTACTTTTAGCTTTTCATGCACCAGTCTTTCCGTAGTATATTGTGCATAATCCTTGTGAAAAAGTCTAAAGATTTTGTCTGTCTGCCATCCGCTATAGCGTAATTTTTCACTTTTAAACATAAAAGTTCTTAAGAATAAAAACGCAACGTAAGATTGGTTAGTGGCAATCGTTTCAATGATCTCTTCCTTAAGAGTTGGAGTCAAACGCTCATCTGCATCTAGAAATAGAATCCAATTATTTTTTGCCTGACTAATTGCAAAATTTCTTTGATGAGTATAGTTTTCAAACTTATTCTGTATAAATCTTACATTGGAAAATTCCTTAACAATCTCTTTTGTATCATCGATACTATAGGAGTCGACAATAACCACTTCATCTGCAAATTGTAAATCTGCCAATAATGGTTTCATTTGCTTTGCCTCGTTGAGAGTTATGATAAGGACCGAAAGTAGCGTATTGTCGTTGTAGGCCATTAAAATTTGCTAGTTGCAGCAAATATAAATAATCATAATAGAATAATGAATTTAAAAATGTCTTTTATGCTCTTTGTAGCTGTAGATATAATACTTCTCTATATTATGTTGTACTAATTTTGATAATTTCTATATTTGCGTAAATAAGGATTTTTTAGATTATCATTAATGGCGCCAACCAATTTAGTTTCCGTAATAATGAGTACTTATAATGCTGAGGAATGGCTTGAAAAAGTTATCGTCGGTTTTGCTCAGCAAACTATATCAAATTTTGAAATAGTTATTGCAGATGATGGTTCCAACGAATCCACCAAAAAGGTAATTGATACAATGCGCAGAGATACTGGACTTAAGATACAGCATATCTGGCAAGAAGATGATGGTTTTCAGAAATGTAAAATTCTCAACAAGGCAATTGTTGCAGCTGATGGAAATTACCTCATCTTCACTGATGGTGACTGTATTCCTAGAGCAGACTTTATTGAAAATCATCTGAAATTTAGAGAAACAAATTTTTTTCTGTCGGGAGGATATTATAAGCTTCCGATAAATGTATCGCAGAAAATTACAAATGAAGATATTAGGTTACAAAACTGTTTTAAGCTATCATGGCTTGCTGCTAATGGGCTCAAACGTTCTGTAAAAAATTTAAAGCTTATCACAAAAGGGTTTCTTTCTTCTTTTCTAAATTCTGTAACTCCAACAAATGCAAGTTGGAACGGACATAACTCTTCTGCTTGGAAAGCTGACTTGATCGCTGTAAACGGATTTGACGAAGAAATGCAATACGGTGGTGAAGATCGCGAATTGGGTGAACGTCTTTTTAATTTCGGATTAAAATCCAAACAAATAAGATATAACGCAATTTGTATTCATCTGGAGCACGAACGAGGATATGTGAATGATACTGCTTGGGAAAAAAATGCCAGAATCAGACAAAATACCAAAGAAAATAAAACTGTTCGTACTCCAAAAGGAATAGTATCAGATTTGCTTTAAAAAGTTTTTTAATTTCTCAGAATAAAGGTTTAGTTGCAGTTTTTGATATAAAAAATTTGACTTGCCTTTATATTTTTTTGGATTAACATCTTGATATAATTCGGGGTAATAGTCAGCGATGTGAACCGCTTCGTGGTTTTGCTGTTCAGTGAGCATATTCCAAGATTCCTTATTAATCCAAGGCGAAAAAATCGTAAAAGTAGGGATTGACAACGCCTTAGCCATATTTACCGCACCTCCCTCGTTTCCAATTAAAGCTCTGCACTGCGATAAAATAGCTAGAAACTCTCTCAGTGATTTTGTGTAAAAATCTAATTCTATGACTGCTTGAGTTTCAGGTTTGCACAAGTTATAAATCTTAGTTGCTTCGTCAAGTTGGTCTGGCATAAAGTTAAACAATAAGGTAGCATCAGATTGATTAGCGATAAAATCTAATGTTTCTGCCATTTGCGAAGCAGGAAGACTTTTTTTCTTGTTGCTTCCTAGGACACTTATCATAAATAACTTTTTCCTTAAGCTAATATTTTCTATAATTTTTTCCGCAGCCACTTCCCGCTCGCGTTCAGACAAATAGATCTGAGGGAACATAGGCTTCACATCCATAGCTGTAACTTCTTTTGCTAACAAAAGTCTATGTACAATAGCTGTATTTAATAATCCCTCTTTTCTCTCGACACTTTTGGTGTAGAATAACCAACTGTACCATTTCTTGAAACCTATTCTATTGGGCGCGCGTGATAGTAAAGTTGGAATTAAGCTTTCTAATTTCGCGTAAGCGTCGATAACTACATCGTATTTTTCACTTTTTAGGGATCGGCCAAATTTTACAAGTCCAAGAAATCCGCCACTAAGTTGCGGATCAAAAACAACTATTCGATCTATAAATGGATTATTATCTACCACAGCAAGTGTATTTGGATGTATCATATAATGCATTTCCCATAATGGAAAAGCAGTTTTGATGGCTTCGCAAATTACGGTACTTACAAGTACATCACCTATCATTTTTTGTTGTATAACGAGTACTTTCATATCAAATAGGTTTAGTTTTCGGAAAAAATTATTACACTGCTACATCATATTCCCTTAATGCATCGTTTAGCGACGTTTTAAGATCTGTAGATTCTTTTCGTTTTCCGATAATTAAAGCGCAAGGCACTTGAAAATCTCCTGCAGGAAATGATTTTGTATAACTTCCTGGAATTACAACAGAACGAGCTGGGACAACTCCCTTCATTTCGACTGGCTCTGGTCCGGTAACATCTATAATTTTTGTTGACGCTGTAAGACAAACATTTGCTCCCAAAACAGCTTCTCTTTCAACTCGTACTCCTTCAACAACAATGCATCTTGATCCAATAAAAGCGCCATCCTCGATAATAACCGGAGCTGCTTGAAGAGGTTCAAGAACACCGCCGATGCCAACTCCTCCAGATAGATGGACATTTTTTCCAATCTGAGCGCAACTTCCTACTGTTGCCCAAGTATCAACCATTGTACCTTCGCCTACATAAGCACCAATGTTTACGTAGCTTGGCATTAAAATCACACCTTTTGAGATATAGGCGCCGTGTCTAGCGACTGCATTGGGAACTACACGAATTCCTTTTTCTGCATATCCTCTTTTTAATGGCATTTTGTCGTGGTACTCAAAAATTCCAACTTCGATAGTTTCCATTTTCTGGATAGGGAAATAAAGAACGACAGCTTTTTTCACCCATTCATTTACTTGCCATCCATCAGCAGTTGGTTCAGCAACTCTCAACTCGCCAATATCCAAAAGATTAATTACATCTTTAATTGAACTTATAGTTGTAGGATCTGATAGTTTTGAACGGTCTGTCCAAGCTGCTTCTATTATATTTTTTAATATGTTCATTTTTCGAAATTTAATGAGCAAATATAAGGAATTTGAAAGTATAGCCACTTTAAAACAAAATGCATTTATATTAAGGAAGTTAAGTAGTATAGCTGCAATATTTTGTATTTTTGGTTCTAATTAACCTATCACTTTGTCTATGAAAAAGCCATTGCTATTTCTTTTTGCAATAATTATGATACAATGCAATCGAAATCCTGAAAATAAGAATCCTGAGGTATTGAGTAACGAAATTGAGTTATCTAAAGATGACACAATCGTTGAGCAAAATGGAAATCCTATGTTTTATTTGGGCATGTACAGAGGTTTGATGCCAGGAATAGGTTCTAATAAAACTCCGGTTGTAATAGAATTGTCTGAAACATTTTCGTTTACAATTTCCGCCGATACTATCGCAAAAGAAAAAATGATTATTCAAAAAGGTACTTATCAATGGGAAAAAGATGGTAAATCTATTGTGATGAATGCAAATGATGGTTCACAAAAAGTATTTAGAGTCGGAGAAAATCAGCTTACGCTAAAATCAAATTCGCAAACAGCTATTTTTAAAAAGATGAAATCTTCGGAAGTGATAAACTTAGAATCCGAAACTACTCAAGCAGCTATTACAACCTTTATCGATGAGAAATGGAAGATTACATCAATAAATGACAAACCAGTTAGTTCAAAAGGAATTAAAAAAGATTATTATGTGTATTTCGGCAAAGACAGAAAATTTAATGCATTTGCAGGTTGCAACAATATTGGGGGAGATTACTCTATCAAAGGAGATAAAATCAAAATGAGCAATATTATAGCTACAGAGATGGCCTGCGCCGAAATGGAAATGGAGCAAATGCTGCTAAAATCATTGGCGAAAGTCGATAATATAATTCAGAACAATCAATATATGTATTTGAGAAAAAAAGGAGAAGTATTGATAAAGTTTGAAGCGCAGAAACAAAAAAAATAAAGATGGCAAGAATTTTAGCAATTGATTACGGAAGCAAAAGAACAGGAATCGCCGTTACAGATGAGATGCAGATGATTGCCTCCGGTCTTACCACGGTCGAAACTTCAAAGCTTATGGATTTCTTAAAGAAATATTTTACTGAAGAAAAAGTGGATATTGTAATAGTTGGAGAGCCTAAGCAAATGAATTACGAACCATCAGAAAGCGCTGCTATGATTGATACTTTTGTTGTTAAATTTTCTAAAGTATTTCCAGAGATGAAAGTAAAGAGGATAGACGAACGGTTTACTTCAAAATTGGCGCTTAACGCGATGATTCAAGGTGGAATGTCAAAAAAGAAAAGGCAAAATAAAGCTCTTCTGGACGAGATTTCTGCGACTATTATCCTGCAAGATTATTTAAACTACCGAAGAAATTAAAAAATTGATAAAGTACTTCTTTTAATTTTACCAATTAAAAGGTAGGACTTACCTTTGCAAAATCAAAAATAGTAAGTGATGTCAGATACCCTTTCATATAATACAGATGTAATTTTAGTTGGTGCAGGAATAATGAGCGCAACTTTGGGCGTAATGCTTAAGGAACTTCAGCCAGATATCCGAATAGAAATTTATGAAAGATTAGATCATGCTGCGGCCGAAAGTTCGGATGCATGGAATAATGCCGGCACAGGGCATTCAGCTTTTTGCGAATTAAACTATACTCCAGAACTGGAAGATGGAACAGTACAATCTGACAAAGCGGTAAAAATAGCTGAGTCTTTTGAAATTTCAAGACAATTTTGGTCCTATTTAGTAAAGAAAAACTTACTTTCAGATCCGCACTCTTTTATTAGAAGTATTCCTCACATGAGTTTTGTGCATGGAGAGGATGATGTAGAATTTTTGAAAAAGAGATACGACGTTCTACAGCAAGAACATCTTTTTAAGAAAATGCAGTTCAGTACAGATTTTGATAAGTTAACGGAGTGGATGCCACTAGTGATGAAAGGTAGAGATAAAGCTGAAAAAGTTGCTGCTACCTTTATGCCAATTGGAACGGATGTTAACTTCGGATCGCTAACGCGTGCGATGTTTAATTATCTGCAAACTATGGATGGTGTTACAATTCACTTTAACAGCGAAGTAAAAAGAATGCGTCAAAAATCAAATGGAGATTGGCGTGTAATTGTTCGCAACCTTGAAACTCGGCAGAAAACCAAAGTTCGTGCGCCATTTATCTTCATTGGTGCTGGTGGAGGTTCATTGACTTTGCTTGAAAAAGCAGATATTGATGAAGGGGAAGGATACGGCGGATTTCCAGTAAGTGGACAATGGCTCAAATGTATAAATAAAGATATCATAGAACAGCATTCTGTAAAAGTTTACGGAAAAGCAGGTGTTGGAGCTCCTCCAATGTCAGTTCCTCATATTGATTCAAGGTTAATCAATGGCGAAAAAGCTCTTTTATTTGGACCGTATGCTGGTTTCTCAACTAAATTTTTGAAAAACGGATCTTATTTTGATTTGACTTCATCTATTCAGTTAGATAATATTATACCGATGATTTCGGCTGGATTTAAAAATATTCCTTTAACGAAATATTTAATAGAGCAGGTAAGACAATCTCCTGAAGATCGTTTGGAAGCCTTGAAGGAATATATGCCTACTGCCAAAATGCAAGATTGGGAGCTTGAAACAGCTGGACAGCGCGTACAGGTTATCAAAAAAGGTAAAGACGGCGGTGGTGTTTTGGAATTTGGTACCGAAGTGGTGACTAAGGCTGACGGATCTCTAGCAGCTCTTTTAGGTGCTTCTCCCGGCGCGTCGACTTCTGCATCAATAATGTTACAATTAATAAGCATTTGTTTTAAAGATAAAGTTCAAACGCCCGAATGGCAAGAGAAAATTAAAACGATGATTCCGTCGTACGGAATTCAACTCAATGACCATCCCGAATTATCTGATAAGATTAGAGAAGAAACCGCAGAGACGCTCGACCTCTTTAATTAAAATATAAAAACTATAGAAACCGTTATTGCAAAGCTTTAACGGTTTTTTTTATCTTTTCAGATGCGCTTGTCATCCAGATGAGTTGCTCAATAACTAGTTGTGCTTCCAACATTTTCTCGCGGATGTCTTCATCTTCAATGTCGTTATTTGCGTTTAATTCTCTGGCGCGAATATTTTTCAACTCAGTAAATCGAGGCGATAAATCTTCCATTTCGATTTCTTCAAAAACTTTACCGTCAAATTCTTCAATTGCGATTTCAAGGTTTTTAATGGTTGCGTTAACTACGACATTAAAAGCTTCTGAAGCTTTTGTGGTTTTATTTGACTGAATATAAGTGCCCAAAGATGCTGCGGACGAAAGAAGTGAATGATTAAGAGTTGCCAATTTGTAAATCTGTGGTAACTGTTTTTGTTTGGATTTAGGTTCTTGAATCATTCTTTGAAATGACTCCATCAAATTTGCTAAAGACACAAATGCTTGTTTTCGGGCCAGACGATATTGAACAGTTGCAGGCTCTTTGGTGTTATAAATATGGAAAATTTCTTTTAAATAATTTTTATTTGCCTCGATCGATTTTTTTAAGTAAACAGGTGTATTTAAAAATTCCCATGAAGGCCAAAGGATATAATTGGCTCCAAATGCTAAAGCTGCACCGACAAAAGTATCTATGATTCTAAATTCAACAACATCTTTGATATCAGGAGTAAATAAGCTGTAAATAAAAACAACATACATTGTAGTAAATGTTGCGGCAACTTTATAATTTGTCTGAACAAAAGAGAATGCAAGAATCATAGTTACAATCGCCATCGTTGCAATCAGATGATTATTGTGAACGATAAACAACAATCCAAATGCAATCAATCCACCTGCAACTGTTCCAATTATCCGGTGATATGATCTTGTTTTGGTTAATCCATAACCCGGTCTAAGAATTACGATAATCGTTATCAAGATCCAGTAAACATTCTGAAACGGCAAGAATGTTCCGATTAAAAATCCAATCATAATAGTGATTGTCAATCGCAGTGCATGTCTAAAATATGTTGATGAGAAAGTAAGATTTTCTACCAGTGTACTTATAGAGTAATATTGCGGCGCCAGAAATTTGCTCAAATCTTTTTTACCGTCTATAAGCTCATATTTAAAAACCTTCGCGGTATAAGCCCTTTCAATTATTGAAATTTTTTCTATTTGTTTCTCAGCATATCGGAGCATGTTTGTTAATCTTAAAATCGCATCATAATCCTTTTTTTCTGATGTAACTTCTTCGTACTGGTTTTTTGCATTTTCTAAAGCAGCAAGATCCTGATATAAGTCAAATTTGATTTTATACTGTTTTTTGCTACTCATACTCTCTGACAGCTCGCTCAGCATTGTGGCAAGATTATAAGCTAAATTCTGATAGGTATCGAGAACTTCTGGATGCTTTGCGAACTTTCTTTGAAGTTTTGCGTGATCAAATGATGTGGCAAGTGCTAATTCTAAGATGTCTACTAATGTGATAAACATTAAAAGCATTTTGCGGTTTTGTCCAGACGATCCAGAGTTTGCTCTTCTGTGCATTAAAGCTTCGCGCAAATTTTGGTGCGAATTACTAATCTTTACCTGAAGCTGAAGTTGCTCCCGCACGATATTTATTTTAATCTTGCTTCTTTTATTTTTCCATAAATCACCGCGCAATTTCATATACTTTGCGGTTAAATCCAAACTATCAGCAAGTAGTAGTTCTGCATACTTATATGGTCTGATGTAGTAAAAAATGATCGAAATAAGCAAATAGAGCAATCCGCCTCCAAACATTAGAGCGCAATGTTCAAGTAGCTCTGTTCCTGAATATATATGTTTAAATATTAATGATATTGATAGCAAACCACAAAATGAAACCAAATTGGCGCGTTGTCCGTACACCGCAATCATAGACAAGAAAAATATCAGGGTAATTAGTAATGGATAAAAAATATAAGGAAATGGATTCGCGAGACTAATAAGTAATGCTGTACCCGAAACGATCGACGTTCCCACGAGAATCCCATTAATTTTATGTTGTAAATTACTGGAAATATCACTCGGATATGTGAGCAAAGCGCCTATAGCAATTGTAACGCCAATATCAAAATGATCAAATCTTGAAGCAACAAGAATTGGAAGCACAGTGGCAATCGTCACTTTTAAAGCATTTGAAAAATTGATGCTTTCCGCAAATTGCCGAATGTTGAATATCATAAAAAAAGATGGTTTAGCTGCAAAGATAGGGATTCAGAAAAATTCCTCTCCTACTATTAAATATTCTTTGGGACGATAACAATTTTTCTTATTATTTATGTGTTTCAAGATATGGGCATTGTTCATTTTTTTGCTATTTTTGCATTCGTTTAATATTCGCCGAAAGGCACATTACTTTATAGAAAATGATTTTACCTATTATAGGATATGGTGATCCAGTACTTCGAAAAGTGGGAGAGCCAATTGATAAAGACTATTTAAATCTTAAAGAAACCATCGCAGATATGTACGAGACTATGTACAATGCTTACGGTGTTGGCTTAGCAGCGCCGCAAATAGCGCTGCCGATTAGACTGTTTGTAATTGATACGTCGCCCTTTGCATCTGATGAAGATTTAAGTGAAGAAGAACAAAAACAACTTGAAAATTTTAAGCAGACTTTCATCAATGCAAAGATGCTAAAAGAAGAAGGTGAAGAGTGGGGATTTAATGAAGGTTGTCTTAGTATTCCAGAAGTTCGTGAAGACGTTTACAGAAATGAGCGTATTACCATCGAATTTTATGATGAGGATTTTAATAAAAAAACCGAAGTTTACGACGGACTTATTGCAAGGGTAATTCAGCACGAATACGATCACATCGAAGGGATTCTTTTTACAGATAAAATATCGACACTTAAAAAACGTTTGATAAAAAAGAAGCTTAGTAATATAATGGAAGGAAAAACTCGACCTGATTACAAAATGAAATTTTGTGCAAAAAAAACTAGTAGATAGCAAATTCAGAATTAAATAATTAAAAACATATATTTTTTAAAATTAACAAGAAATGACTTTAGACAAAATATTAGCCATCTCTGGTAAGCCAGGATTGTACGTTCTTAGAGTACAAACGCGTTCAGGATTTGTAGCAGAATCATTGCAAGACGGAAAAAAAATCACAGTAGGTTTACGTAGTAATGTTAGTTTACTTTCTGAAATATCTATTTATACAAATGATGATGAGAAACTTTTGGCAGATGTTATGCGGAACATCGCTATAAAAGAAAATGAAGGTCCAGCAATTTCTCACAAAGAAGACAATGCTACAATGGCAGCGTACTTTAAAGAAGTTTTGCCAAATTACGACGAAGATAGAGTGTATCCGTCAGACATCAAAAAAGTATTAAACTGGTATAATATGCTTCAAGCAAAAGGAATGGTTTCAAAGGAAGCGCCCGCTGTTGCTAAAGAGTTTACAACTGAAGAAAATACAGAAGCTTCAACAGGAGATTCTAAAGAAGATACTGCAGAAACAGAAGAAGCGACTACAGAAGCTCCAGCTAAACCTAAAAAAGGTGCTGCAGAGAAATCTCCTAAAGCAGAATAACAGGTTTATATTCAATAATATAAAATCCTATTACCTTTGATGGTAGTAGGATTTTTACTTTTACAACTTTTTTTATGAATTCAAGAGAACAACAGTTAGCGGCGTTTGATAGATTATTGACCATTATGGACGAGTTGCGCGAGCAGTGCCCGTGGGATAAGAAGCAAACTTTTGAAAGTTTAAGACATCTTACAATCGAAGAAACTTACGAGCTGGGTGACGCAATTCTCGATAAAGATCTAAATGAGATTAAAAAAGAATTAGGTGATGTACTTCTTCATATTGTTTTTTATTCAAAGATAGGAAGTGAGACAAATGATTTTGATATAGCCGACGTAGCCAATGGAATTTGTGATAAGCTTATTCACAGACATCCTCATATTTACAGCGATACTGTTGTAAAAGATGAAGAGGAAGTCAAGCAAAACTGGGAAAAATTAAAACTAAAAGAAGGTCGGAAATCGGTTTTGGAAGGCGTTCCAAAAAGTTTACCAGCATTAGTGAAAGCTAGCAGAATACAAGAAAAGGTAAAAGCTGTAGGTTTTGATTGGGAAGAATCAGAACAAGTCTGGGAGAAAGTAGAAGAGGAGATTGCCGAATTTCATGCTGAGGTGGAAGCAAAAGACAAAGATAAAATGCAGGCAGAGTTTGGAGACGTTTTGTTTTCTTTAATAAATTATGCTCGCTTTCTTAATATCAACCCAGAGGAAGCACTCGAAAGAACGAATAAGAAATTCATAAAAAGATTTCAGTATCTGGAATCGAAAGCTTCTGAGCTCGGAAAACCACTAATGGATATGAGCCTTGCAGAAATGGATGTTTTCTGGGATGAAGCTAAGAAACAGTAATTAATTATTATTCAGCCATTTTTCTCAACTGCTGCGGATCAAGAATTAAAATCTTCTTGCCTTGCAAATCAATAAAGTGTGCTTTTTTTAATTCCGATAATAATCTAATGGCACTTTCGGTTGCCGTACCAATCATAGTAGCAAGCTCATCACGCGAGAGATTGATCTTCAAGGCTTTTTCACTGTCAATCCCAAACTGATCCTGCAAGTGCAATAAAGTATAAGCAAGTCTTGACTTGACACTTTTCTGAGCCATATTCATGATCATTTCATTCGCTTCCTTAAGATCTGCGCAAATTGAGCGCATCAGCAGTAATGAGAATTGATTATTATTACTAAACGCTTTTAATATTGGTTCTCTTGGTATAAAACAAACCTGCATATCTTCAAGAGCAATAGCACTAGTATTTGATAGTTCTTCACTAATGATAAGACGTTTGTCAATCAAGTCGCCTTCCTGCGCTAGCTTTACAATTTGATCTTTACCATTTGCGCTGAGTTTTGTCATTTTGCAAATACCCGCTTTAATACAATATACCCCGTGAGTGCTTTCACCTTCTTCAAAGAGCGCGTCGCCTTTTTTGAAAGTAAGTGTTGTTTTATAATTTTGTATTGTATCTAATTCTTCTTTGGTGAGTGCTTTCAAAGACGTTAATCCTTTCTGAATGCACAAGTCGCAGCTATTCATAGGAAATGTTTTTATGAAGTGCAAATTTACGAATTAATATGATATTTATCATTGTAAAGTTGACTTAAAGTGGCCACCTTTGCACCCTAAAATTCAAAGGATGGATGCCTCTAAATGTTATCATTGCGGGCTAAATATTATCGCTGCCGATTTAATATTATTCGGCGATAAAAAGTTCTGCTGCAATGGTTGTAAAACAGTTTTCGAAATCTTTAATCAAAACGACCTTACTTGCTATTATGACTTCGAGCAATTTCCGGGTGCTACTCCACAGGACATTCAAGGTAAATACGATTTTCTGGACAACAGTGCGATTCTAGAAAAACTTCTAGAGTTTAACGAAGACACTATTCACATTGTGTCACTCAATCTTCCGCATATTCATTGCAGTTCTTGTATTTGGATTCTAGAGAATCTAAAGAGACTACAGCCTGGAATAAGTGCGTCACAAGTAAATTTTCAAGAAAAAACTGTTAGAATTACTTATAATAACGAGAAAACCAATCTCAAGGAAATTGTCTATTTACTCTCTTCAATTGGATACGAGCCTTATATAAGTTTAGAAAATTATGAAGCAGGACAAAAAGATACTGACCGAACTTTGGTATATAAGCTGGGTGTTGCATTTTTCTGTTTCGGAAATATCATGCTTTTGTCATTTCCAGAATATTTTGAAGTTGCTGAATATTGGTTGGACCATTACCGAAATTTCTTCCGTTGGTTGATATTTGCATTAGCCATGCCAAGTTTTTTCTACTCAGCAAGTGGGTATTATGTTGCAGCCTATAAAGGAATAAGAGCTGGAATTCTTAATATTGAAATCCCAATAGCACTCGGAATTATCGTAATGTTTATTCGAAGTGCATTTGACATTATAATGGGTTATGGACCTGGATTCTTTGATAGTCTTACTGGATTGGTGTTTTTTATGTTGCTTGGGAAGATGTTTCAAATTAAAACCTATGGCTTTTTAAATTTCGAAAGAGATTATAAATCATATTTTCCCGTTGCTGTAACCAAAATTTCTAAAGAAGGTTTGGAAGAAAGTACTCCGATTTACGAAATTTTGAAAGGTGATCGAATTCTTATTCGAAATCAGGAATTAATTCCTGCCGATGGAATTTTGATAAGCGAAACAGCTGAGGTTGATTACAGTTTCGTCACTGGCGAAGCTGTAGCTATTTCAAAAAAATCTGGAGACAAAGTTTTTGCTGGAGGAAAGCAGATTGGTAAAATCGCCGAAATTGAAGTGTTAAATTCAGTTTCTCAAAGTTACTTAACACAGCTTTGGAGCAATGATGTATTTCAGAAAGATGTAAAACAGAAATTTAAAAATATTACCGATACTGTCAGTCATTATTTCACACCAATATTATTATTGATTGCCTTTGTATCATTTGGATATTGGATTTTTATCGATGGCAATACTGCTTTTAATGTTTTTACAGCAGTGCTGATAGTTGCTTGTCCCTGCGCACTTGCACTTACGGCGCCTTTCACTTTAGGAAATGTGTTGAGAATTTTAGGAAGCAGTAAGTTTTTTCTAAAAAATGCTTTGGTGATTGAACAATTGGAGAAAGTTGATACAGTAGTATTTGATAAAACAGGGACAATTACTTCAACAAAATCTGCGCAAATTTATTACGAAGGTGAACCTTTCGATGATGAAAGGCTTAGTGTCATCAAAGAGATGCTAAGAACTTCAAACCATCCTTTAAGCCGAATGCTCTATGACTATTTGCCAACTACAAGTTCTCTAAAACTAGATTCCTACAACGAGATTCCTGGAAGTGGAATGGAAGGACGGTACAAAAACATAAGAGTAAAAGTAGGAAGTGATATTTTTGTTTCAAATTCATTAAAAAATGAATTGCTTCAAACAACAGTTGCAATTCAAATTGACGAAATTTATAAGGGTCGTTATATTTTTAAAAATGAATATAGAAAGGATATTTCCCAATTATTTTTAGAATTAAGTAAAACATACAAAATCAAACTTCTTTCGGGTGACAATGATGGTGAAAGAAGTACTTTGGAGAATATTTTACCAGCTAATACCGAGATGGTTTTCAATCAAAAACCAGAACAAAAATTAGCATTCATCAAAAGTTTACAAGATCAAGGCCATAATGTGATGATGGTAGGAGATGGACTAAATGACGCAGGAGCTTTGGCACAAAGCAATGTGGGAATCGCTGTTTCAGAAAACGTCAATGTATTTTCGCCCGCATGCGATGCTATTTTAGACGCGGATCAGTTTGGCAAGCTTTCAAATTATCTAAAGCTTTCAAAGAAAGCAATCAAGGTTATTAAGATGAGCTTCATGCTGTCTATATTGTATAATATTGTAGGTCTTACCTTTGCAGTAACTGGTCATCTTGCACCACTTGTTGCGGCGATTATAATGCCATTGAGTACAGTAACCATTGTCACTTTTGTCACGGTAATGTCTAACTATTATGCGCGGAAACTTAATATATAATGTATCTTTAAAAAATTCTATTTTTTCTGAACGCATGATAAAAATCATGTTTTCTTTTTCAATCCGGCAGTAATTTTGTGCCATTAAATAATAAGTATGAGCGTTATCTATATTTTAATATCTATAAGCATATTAGTTGCTTTGATATTTTTCTTCGCTTTTATAAAAGCAGTCAAAAGTGGGCAGTACGATGATGATTATACTCCATCGGTGAGAATGCTCTTTGACGATGAATTACTTAAAACACCCGAAAAACAAATAACAAAAAAAACAAAACAAAAACAAGATTAGTATGGAGATGCAACAATTTTATTATGATAACAAAATTGTAAAGAAATTTATTTACGCTACCATTGTTTTTGGAGTAGTAGGAATGGCGGTAGGACTTTTACTTGCCACTCTTTTTCTATTTCCAAATTTAACAGATGGTATATCATGGCTGAGCTTTGGTAGATTGCGTCCTTTACACACCAATGCAGTAATTTTTGCTTTTGTTGGTAATGCAATGTTTGCCGGTATTTACTACTCGTTACAACGATTGCTCAAGACTAGAATGTATTCAGATGTTCTAAGTAATATTAACTTTTGGGGATGGCAACTTATAATTGTTGCTGCCGCTATCTCATTACCAATGGGATATACTTCCTCCAAGGAGTACGCAGAATTAGAATGGCCAATAGATATATTCCTAACTATAATTTGGGTTGTATTTGGTTGGAATATGATTGCAACTATTTTACGCAGAAGAGAGCGTCACTTATATGTAGCAATTTGGTTTTATCTAGCTACATTCTTAACAATAGCTGTTCTTCACATCTTTAACAGTTTGGCTTTACCTGTAACTTTTATGAAGAGTTATTCAGTTTATGCAGGAGTGCAAGATGCATTAGTTCAATGGTGGTATGGTCATAATGCGGTTGCGTTTTTCTTGACAACACCATTTTTGGGACTTATGTATTATTTTGTTCCTAAAGCCGCAAACCGTCCTGTATATTCTTATAGATTATCTATTATTCACTTTTGGTCGTTGATTTTTATTTATATCTGGGCAGGTCCTCACCACCTTTTATATTCTGCATTGCCTGACTGGGCTCAGAATTTAGGTGTTGTATTCTCAATTATGCTTCTTGCTCCATCTTGGGGAGGTATGATTAACGGATTATTGACATTGAGAGGAGTTTGGGACAAAGTACGTCAAGATGCAGTACTTAAATTTTTCGTTGTTGCGATTACCGGATATGGTATGGCAACTTTTGAAGGTCCATTACTTTCTTTCAAAAACGTAAATGGTATTGCACACTTTACAGACTGGATCGTTGCTCACGTACACGTGGGAGCTTTAGCTTGGAATGGTTTCCTTGCGTTTGGTATGATCTACTGGTTAATACCAAGAATGACAAAAGGAAAATTATATTCTGATAAGTTAGCGAATGCACACTTCTGGATTGGTACTTTAGGGATTATCATGTATACGCTTCCTCTTTATGTTGCAGGATTTACTCAAGCAGCAATGTGGAAACAATTTAATCCTGATGGTACTTTAACCTATGGTAACTTCTTGGAAACTGTCACTCAGATTATTCCAATGTACTGGATGCGTATGATCGGTGGTACATTATACATTATCGGAATGTTTATATTGGTATATAATATCATCAAAACAGTTCGTGCAAATGCTACAATCGAAGATGAATTAGCAGAAGCTCCAGCTCTTACAGTTGTAAGCAGCTCAAGAGTAAAAGGTGAAAGATTCCACGCTTGGTTGGAAAGAAAACCTATTCAAATGGCAATTTTAGCTACTATCGCGATTTTAATTGGTGGAATCGTGCAGATTGTACCTACTATTATGGTGAAGTCAAATATTCCTACTATCGAAAGTGTTAAGCCTTATACTCCTTTAGAACTTGAAGGTAGAGATATCTATATTAGAGAAGGTTGTGTAGGTTGTCACTCGCAACAAGTACGTCCATTTAGAAGTGAAGTTGAGCGTTACGGTCCTCAGTCCAAAGCTGGAGAATATGTTTACGATCACCCATTCCTTTGGGGTTCAAAAAGAACCGGTCCTGACTTGATGCGTGTCGGTCAAAAATATAATGATAACTGGCACTTCAACCATATGTGGGATCCGCAAAGTACATCTCCTGGTTCTATCATGCCTGGTTACAAATGGCTATATGATAATGAGCAAATGAATTACGGCGACATGGAAGCGAAGCTTCGTGTAATGCAAACATTGGGTGTTCCTTACACTGATGAACAAGTTGCAAATGCTCGTAAGGATATGGAAAAACAAGGGTTAGGAATTCTGGAAAATTTAAAATCTGATCCTGATTTCGTGAAGAGTTACGAAGCTAGCAAGAAAAAAGCTGCTGCAAATGGTGAAGAATTTGTTCCAATGCATGAGCGTGAAATTACTGCCGTAATTGCATATATTCAAAGATTAGGTACTGATATCAAAGTAAAAACTACTAAATAAAAATAGCATGTTTGAAGCAATTAAACATAATTTAGAAACGATAGTTGGGGTAGAAATCTACCCCATTATATCCCTGACAATATTCTTTTCGTTTTTTATAGGTTTAGGCATTTGGGTCTTCTCCTATAGAAAAGAAACAATTGATGAAGCAGCGCAGCTCCCATTAGATAACTAATTAGAAACAATTAAAATACACTGACAATGAAAAAATTTTTTCCTGGATATGTTTGGGTACCTATTGCCTTCTTTTCGGTTGCATTCATTCTTGAGCTGGCAATTGATGGAGGACATCTGCCTGCACTTTTGACCTATCCACTATTACTACTATCATTACTAAT
Source organism: Flavobacteriales bacterium (assembly GCA_038243675.1). GTDB lineage: Bacteria > Bacteroidota > Bacteroidia > Flavobacteriales > Flavobacteriaceae > Flavobacterium. The sequence continues at coordinate 6,750 of JBBSQV010000027.1, read as the reverse complement.
AATTTTAGTAGTGCTAATTGCTATTCACCTTACGTCAAAAGCGGTAAACAATGTTTCATATTTTCTATTGAGCGATGAAGAAAAGCAAATGAAAAAAGTGGAAGCTAATATGAGCTTTACCGAAAAAGAGTGGTATCAAAATTTGATGCAAAAACTTACCAAAAGTGAGCCTTTGGAAAATGAAGAAAGTCTTCTTTTGCACCACGATTATGACGGTATTAAAGAACTCGACAATGACTTGCCACCATGGTGGACTTGGTTATTTATTATTTCTGTAATTTATTCAGTCTTTTATTTTGCAAAATACCAAATAATGGATGGTAACTCTCAGGAAGATGAATTTCAAACTGAGATGGCTTTAGCCAAAATACAAGTTGATGAGTATAAAAGAACTGCTCCAGACATGATGGACGAGAATACAGTTGAACTTTTAGCTGACGCAGGTGCATTAGCAGCAGGTAAAACCATTTTCGAAAGTAATTGTGTTGCTTGTCACCGTAGTGATCTAGGTGGGTCTATTGGTCCTAACTTAACTGATACTCACTGGATTCTGGGAGGAACAATTAAGGAAATTTTCCATACCATTTCAAAAGGTGGACGTGATGGAAAGGGAATGGTTGCATGGAATTCTTCTTTAAAACCAAAAGAAATTCAACAAGTTTCTAGTTATATTCTTTCGATGAAAGGTAGTAATCCTCCTGATGCAAAAGGTGCTGAAGGCGATATTATAATCGAATAATAAAGAATTCACCACTTTTATTGGTGAGCAAAACAAATGAAGATGAGCGAGGATAGCATGGATGAAGAAAAATACAATGAAGCATTTAGAGATACAATTGGTACTTTAGATGAAGAAGGTAACAGAAAGTACATTTTTCCTAAAAAACCGCATGGACGTTTTTATAAATACAGAAAATACGTAAGTTATATACTTTTAGCAATTTTGGTTGCCAATCCTTTTATCAAGGTAAATGGTAATCAGTTTATGCTGTTTAATGTGATGGAAAGGAGATTCAATATTTTTGGATTTCCTTTTTGGCCACAAGATTTCTACATCTTTGTAGTCTGTATGTTAGTGGGTGTTGCGTTTGTACTGCTTTTTACTGTAGTATACGGCCGTATCTTCTGCGGATGGATTTGTCCGCAAACAATTTTTCTCGAATTAGTCTTTAGAAGAATTGAATATTGGATCGATGGCGACCGAGGCTCGCAGACCAGACTTGCCAGACAAAAATGGGATGCTGAGAAAATCAGAAAAAGACTTTCAAAGTGGTTTATCTTTTTCATAATCTCGTTTCTTATTGCGAATGTTTTTCTAGCCTATGTTGTGGGAAGTGATACTCTCTTCTTAATGATGAAAGAGGGGCCTATCAAGCAGTCTGGGAATTTCCTAGGGCTTCTAACTTTTACAGGTGTATTTTACTTCATTTTCGTTTGGTTTAGAGAGCAAGTTTGTATTATCGCTTGTCCTTACGGACGTTTACAGGGCGTGCTATTAGATGACAAATCCATCAATGTTGCATACGATTTTGTTCGTGGTGAAAAAGAAGTAGGTAGAGCAAAATTCAACAAAAAAGAAGATCGCGCAGAAAGCGGTAAAGGTGATTGTATTGATTGTAATCAGTGCGTTCACGTTTGTCCAATGGGTATTGATATTAGAAATGGTACTCAATTAGAATGTACAAATTGTACTGCTTGCATTGATGAGTGTGATACTATAATGGAAAGCGTAGGTCTTCCTAAAGGACTTATTAGATATGCTTCAGAAACTGAAATAGCTAAAAAAGAACCTTTCAAGTTTACCCCTCGTATGAAGGGTTTTACTGCAGTCCTTTTTGTTTTATTAGGTATTTTAGTGGGACTATTATTTTTGAGAAATGATGTAGAAGCTTCTGTGCTTAGACTTCCAGGACAATTGTTTGAACACAAAGGAGATAAAATTTCAAACGTTTATACATATAAGATTATAAACAAAACTAACAAAGATTTTACAGATGTAAGATTCGAGTTAGTTTCACCAAAAGGTGAAATCAAGACAGTAGGATCTAATAAAATTCTTGTCAACAAAGGAGAGTTTGCTCAAGGAACTATTTTTATTGAAATTGAGTCGTTCCTATTAGAAAGTGATAAGAGTAAACTACAAATTGCAGTTTATAACGGTGATATTTTACTTGAATCAACAACAACTAACTTCCTTTCACCTCGCAGTTTTAATTAGCCTAACTTTGCAGAAAGTTTAAAAAAAACACTAGTATGAAAATCAATTGGGGAAAAGGTATCGTAATTGCATTCATTCTTTTTATGTCATTCATTTTGTATTTTGTTGTTACAATGATAACAAACCCGGCGTACGACAATGAGATGGTGGTAGAAGAATATTACAAAGTAGATGCTGAATATGGCACTGTGATGGATCAGCTAAATGCAGGAAATGCATTAGCTGAAAAAGTAAAAATTTCCCATAACGCGGAAGCAATTTCTGTAATTTTCCCATCAGATATTCCTGCCGATAAAATTGATGGTATTGTAACTTTGTACAGACCGTCGAGTAAAATTCTCGACTTTGAAGTGCCGATTAAGATTTCTGAATCAGAGCTTAAAATACCCGCAGACAAACTTGCAGGTGGAGTTTGGAAAATTACGGTCGCTTGGAATTATAGCGGAAAAAAATATATGACAACAGAGCAGCTTTACTTATAGTAAAGCTGTTTTAATTTTAAATTAGTATGTTATTTACAGCATTAGTGTTTGGACTTCTAAGTAGTTTTCACTGCGTAGGAATGTGCGGGCCAATTGCGATGATGTTGCCAGTCACGCACAACAATCCTCCTAGAAAAGCTTTGCAAGTTGCGGTCTATCATCTAGGCCGACTTACTTCCTATAGTCTTTTAGGTTTGCTATTCGGAATTTTTGGACGTGGTCTTTACTTAGCAGGGTTTCAGCAAAATCTTTCTATTTTTATCGGAATTGCAATCTTACTGGTAGTGATTATTCCAGAGCGAACTCTTGCTAATTGGAAATTTGCGCAGCCAGTATATTTATTAATAGGTCGAGCCAAATCAAAACTTGGACAGCAATTCAAGAAAAGTAGTTTCACTTCACTTTTTACTATTGGAGTGCTTAATGGACTTATTCCCTGTGGTATGGTCTACGTTGCTATTTTCGGCGCTATAGGAATGCAGAATGAACTCTACGGAATGCTTTATATGCTGCTTTTCGGACTTGGAACAATTCCGTTGATGACGGCGGTAGTTTATTTAAAAGCCTTTATAAGTCTATCAATGCGAAATAGAATCAACAAGATTATTCCGTATGTCGCAGCAATCGTAGGGATACTATTTATAATTAGAGGTTTAGGATTGGGAATTCCTTATGTTTCCCCATCAAATATGAGTCTTTTTGTTAGCAGCAAAGATTGCTAATAATCATAAAAAAAGCGATTAGAATCTTAATTTCTAATCGCTTTTTTCAATTTATATTGTCATCGAGAACAGTTGCGTGGTTGGTGCTTTCCGCTTTAGCAAAAGATCAAAAGCCATACAGATATTCCGTACGTAAGCTTTTCCTTCCTCTGTAACTTCAATTGAATTATCGTCCATAATTAGCAACCCATCATCTTCCATTTCTTGCAATTGAATTAATACATCAGGCAGCTCCTCAAATTGTTCAAATGGGTTTTCCCAAGTAGTTTTGAAGTTACACATCAGGTTCAATATATGTCTGCGAATCATTAAATCTTCTTCGGTTAGAATATGCCCTTTAACAATTGGCAACTTATCTTGCTTCAACAATTCGTAATAGGTCTCGATTTTCTTCTCATTTTGACCGAAGCTATACCACGAGTCTCCAATCGACGAAGCTCCCAGACCAATCATAAGCTGCGTTTTTGAAGCGCTGTAACCCATAAAGTTTCTGTGCATTCCTCCAGTTTTAAAAGCTTTGTATAATGAATCAGATTCCATTGCAAAGTGATCCATTCCAATTTCGTGATAGCCTTTTTCAAAAAGCATTTGCTTTCCTACTTCGTAAAGTTCTCTCTTTGCATCATCTTTTGGAACATCTTCATCATTAAAACCTCTTTGTCCTGTACCTTTTATCCAAGGTACGTGTGCGTAGCTGTAAAAAGCCAAACGATCAGGATGTAGAGATTTTGTTTTTTCGATCGAATCAATTACATCTTCTTTGGTCTGAAAAGGAAGTCCAAAAATTAAATCGTGACTTACTGATTCATAACCTATTTCTCTAGCCCACAAGGTTACTTTGGCAACTTGCTGAAATGTTTGAAATCTGTGAATCGCTTTCTGAATCTTCTCAGAATAATCCTGAACTCCATAACTAACTCTTCTAAAACCTAGATCATATAAAGTCTGAAGATGCTCTCTTGTTGTATTGTTTGGATGTCCCTCAAAACTCATTTCGCAAACTGCTGCCTTATCTGCCAATTCAAATATTCCATCAATTAGCAATTTTAGGTTTTCGTGAGAGAAGAAAGTAGGTGTTCCACCTCCTAAGTGAACTTCTTTTATAATAGGTTTTTTGTCGAATAGTTCACAGTATAAAAGCCATTCTTTCAATACAGCTTTTATATAAGGATCTTCGTTATCGTGATTCTTTGTAATTCTTTTATGACAGCCACAAAAAGTGCAAAGATTTTCGCAAAACGGTAAATGTATGTACAAACTGATTCCCTCGGTTTGATTACTTTCTGCAAATGATTTTTTTAATGTTTCTTTCCAAACATCTATGTCAAATGTACTTTCATTCCAATATGGTACCGTTGGATAACTCGTATATCTCGGTCCTGGTACATTATATTTTCTTACTAAGGAAGTTTTCATATTTGTTCATTTACCACACAAAAGTATATAATGCTTTTAGTGATAAAAATGATATATGTCATAACTAACAAGCCATTATAGGACAAAAAAAAACACTGTAGAAACAGTGTTTTTTTAGAAATTTTATTCGGTCTTAATACTTCGAACTTGCTGAAGTTTTTCCTTCAACGTCTCAAGTTCTTCTCTAAGTCGAGCAATGTTTTTATGAACTTCCGCTAAGATTGGATTGTCCTTCTTCGCATTTGCAAAAAACAGAATATTATTTTCTAATTGTAAAATTTCAGATTGTACCTCATCTATTTTTCTAGATAAGAATATCTTCTCTCCTTCTATTTTACGACTGTCATTCGCATCAGATAACTGTTCCATTCGATTTGTAAAACGCAACATATCCGAATCTTTCTTGCTCAGACTTAATTTATCGAAAAGAGCGTCAAGCACTTTGTTGAATTTCCCTTCTATATGACGGCGTGCTTGAGGCACTCGTCCAAAAGTTTTCCACTTTTCGATATGTGCTTTGATCGCATCCAAATCTGTTTTATGATCGCCACTAAGTTCGAAATCTTTCAAGCTATCAAGGTAATTTTTCTTGTTGTCAAAAGCTTCTATCTCTTCATTATTCGCTTCAGTACGCTGCTCTTTTAATTTATCAAAATAGTGGTTGCAAGCAGTTTTAAATTCTTTCCAAAGCTTGTCAGAATATTTTTTTGGCACGTGACCAATCTGCTTCCACTCATCCTGAATTTGTTTCATTATAGGAGTAGTCACAGCAAAATCTTCACTATTCTGAAGCTCTTTTGCTTTCTCAACCAACGCTGTTTTCTTGCTTAAATTCGTACTTTGATCCTTCTTGATATCTTTATAAAAAGAATTCTTTAAAGCATTAAAGTTTCTTACAGCATTTTTAAATGAGGACCAAGTCGCTTCATTATTCTCCTGCGGAACCTTTCCAGCCGTAAAAAATGAATTACGCAAAGCCTCAACTTTTTCTATTTGCGCCAACCAAGCACTATGACTTCCAACTTTTGTAATAGAAAGTTCTTCAAGTTGCTTTACAATATCCTGTTTCTTTTCAAGATTGTCTGATTCGCGACCACGTTGCTTTTCAAAAAGAAGTTCTCTTTTATCGTGCATTTGCTTGGTCAAATCGCTAAATTTATTCCAAATTTCATCGCGTTTGTCCTGCGAAACAGGTCCGATATCTTCTTTCCAGATTCTATGTAAATCTTGCAATTCACGAAAAGCTTTGTTAATATCATCCTCGTTAACCAACTCTTCAACACGAGCAACGATTTTTTCTTTCTGCTCAAGATTATGCTTGAAATCTAAGTCGCGTGCTTCACGGTCTAAGTGCAAGTAATCATAAAAGTTTTCGACGTGAAAATGGTAGTTATTCCAAACGTGATTGTATTTATCTTTCGGAATCGATCCCGCATTTTTCCAACGATCACGCAGTTCGTTGAATTGCTTTAAGCTATCCTTGATGTTTTCTTGAGGATTAATAAGCTCTTTTAATTCTTCAACTATCGCAAGACGCGTCTCTAAATTTGTTGCAAGATTATTTTGAAGACTCTTGAAGTGCGTATTTTTCTTATCTCTATAGCTAGAGTAAAGAGTATCAAATTTATGTTTTAATGGAAAATCATATCTAAATTCTTCCGTAGATTCAGGATTCTCTTCAGTAAATTGTTCTTTCTTCTCTTCAATAAAATGATTGTATTTACTTAAGAATGACTTTTTCACCTCTTCAACGTGCTCTTTTACAGACATTGTTTTTTCAACGTCAACAAGCTTTTCCAATGCGTCAACGAGCTCTTCCATTGACATCGCTTCATAATCCTCCATCGGAATATTATGGCGATCTTTCAAAGTTTCATCTTCGCTTTCTTCAGCATTAGAATTTTCGATATCA
>JBBSQV010000026.1:0-27852 GCA_038243675.1 Flavobacteriales bacterium | reverse complement strand
TTATTTTTACATTTACTGCAACCATTGGATATTTCTTTAAGTGTAGGAACTTCAAAAGAAATGATTTTTTCTCTAATCCAATGGTTTTTATCTACTTACGGCTTAACTTTATGACATTGCCCATCGGGGTCGAATGTAAAAATCGTATTATAATATTTTAATAATGCTAAAAATAGTAACTACGGTTTTCACTTTGAGGATCTAGCGCTGTAGAACAAGTAGATCTGTGATATATTGTACATCACAATAGCAGCTTTATCCTCAACCAACCTCCGCAAACTTGTCATTTCGACGAAGGAGACCCGAACTTTTGAGAACTGGCGAAGCAAATCACATAATAAAACTTAAGAAAAAAGTATAAGTTTATGATTCGCTAAAAAAATGGATTGGTATTAAACTATCTAAACTAAATATTGAAAGTACAAGATTTAAATAAAGCAAAAACACCGTTAGTGAAAATATATCCTAAATTAGAAGAATTCAAAAGGCGGATTCTATTTTCCAAAAAAAGCATGATTTGGCAATCAAAATACTAGAGAATGCTGAGTTGCCTAAAAATGAAACTCAGGTGACGAATTCTTCTAAAAAGAAAATCTAGTTTAAGTTTGCTTCTTCCCTCGGATAATCTCCGCTAATAAATTCTTAGCTCTCAAAATTCTGATTTTGACATTGCTAAGTGGCTGTTCAAGTTTATCAGCAATTTCCTGATACGACATTTCTTGAAAATATCTCAGTTGAATTACCTCTTGGTAATGCGGTTTCAATTCCTTTATATATTGTAGAAGTCGAGCCAAATTCTGCTCTTGAATCAATTCATCTTCGGCGCTTAGTGAAGTGTCTGGAAGATTGAGAAATTCGTTATTGTCAAAATCATCAAGTGTGACAAAGGGAGAAGATTTGCGCTTGCGAATCATATCGATATGGACATTCTTTGCAATTGCAATCAGCCAAGTGTTGAACTGAAATTCTGGATTGTAGGTTTTAATTTTTTCGAATGCTTTCGCAAAAGTTTCAATCGTAATATCGTCAGTATCAGCTTCATTTTCGGTGCGGACAAGCATAAAACCATAAACCTCATTCCAATAAAAATCTAATAGGTAGGTTAAGGCAACTTGATCGCCTTGTTGAGCCCGCTCTATAAATTTCTTTATTTCCAATGTACAGGTTTTGAGAAAAGATTGGTAAGGAAGACATTCAACTGAGTAAATATGACTACAATTTCGATAATGGGAAACCAGTACATCACATCTTTCTCTTTCAATTTTCCGCTAGAAAATCCTAAGACCAACCACGAAAATAGATATCTGAATCCTATTAAACTCAAAACGATTATCCATTCGTATAAAAATGCTAGCAAAATAATCGCTAACACAAAAAACATAACTTGTGAGATATAAAAAAGAGTCAACTGAAACTTGTCAAATGCTTTGTAATGTGCTGCTGTAGAAACGTGCCTCCTTTTCTGATTAAACCAATCTTTATAAGTTTTATTTGGTTCCGAATAAGTGAATCCTAATGGATTAAAAGAAATCGTAGTATTATGTCTATTGGCAGCTTGATTGATAAATAAATCATCATCTCCAGATCGAATCTTCATGTGATCTATAAAACCGTTTGTTTTAAAAAACTCCTCACGTTTGTAAGCGAGATTTCTCCCAACTCCCATATAAGGCTTTCCTGCTTTTGCCCAGGAAAAATACTGAACCGCAGTAAGCATGGTTTCAAATCGGATGACTTTATTGATAAACGATCCTGCAATCTTTTCGTAAGCTCCGTATCCTAAAACAATGGTTTTTTTGAGAGTAAAATGCGAACTCATTTCGCTGATCCAATTTTCAGAATCTGGGCGGCAATCGGCATCGGTAAAGAGGAGATATTCGTTTTTGGCAGCTTTTATTCCTAATGTTAATGCAAACTTTTTACTGGCCCAAAAAGCTTCGTTATTTACCACTTTTACTAGTCGAACATTGCTGTATTGCTTTTCAAATTCTTCAAATAGATCTAAAGTATTATCACTTGAAGCATCATCAATCAAAATGATTTCAAAATCAGGAAAGTTTTGAGCTGCTAGCAAAGGCACAAATTTTGCAACATTCTCAGCTTCATTTTTGGCACATACGATCACAGAAACAGCCAATCTCTTTGGAGTACCTATTGTAATTTTAGCGAAAGCAAATTTGCCAAAGATTACAAGGTAATAAATGAGCTGAAGAAAAACTATAAATATAAATGCGTAAAAAGTAATGAGTAGCATATAGGCGAGTAGCTTTTAGAAGTCAGCAAATTTAAGCAAACCTTTCTAATTTTTTCAGTGCTTTTCGCGAATAAAAATAAGAATGTTTCCTTCTAAATTATGTTGACTTCAGCATCAATCCAAATTCCGAAAACCTCAAAAATTTTCTGCTGAATTTTCTGCGAAAGTTGCAAAATTTCCGCTCCTGTTGCTCCGCCATAATTAACCAAAACCAAAGCTTGATTCACGTGTATTCCCGCGTTGCCAAAGCGTTTACCTTTGAATCCTGCTTGCTCAATAAGCCAACCTGCAGGAACTTTTACTTCGGTATCAGAAATAGGAAAGTGTCTGATGTCTGGAAATTTCGCTTGGACTTTTTCGAATTCGGTTTTTGAAATAATTGGATTTTTGAAGAAGCTTCCGCTATTGCCTAAATCTTTAGGATCAGGAAGTTTAGATTGTCTGATGGCAATCACTGCATTGCTCACATCAGAAATTCTTGGAGTAAGGATATTATTTTTCGCAAGTTCGGCAATAATATCGCCATAAGAAGTATTGATAGTATGCGTACCTCTGCTAAGCTTAAAGTTTACAGAAGTTATAATGTACTGACCCTTTATTTTGGTCTTGAAAATGCTTTCTCTATAACCAAATTCGCATTCGTCATTATAGAACGTCTTCATTTTCTGAGTAGCGATATTCATTGCTTCACAGCTTACTAAGGTGTCTTTAATTTCGGTGCCATAAGCTCCGATATTTTGAATAGGGGTAGTGCCCACATTTCCAGGAATCAGGGACATATTTTCCAATCCGCCAAGATCATTTGCAATTGTAAAAAGAACGAAGTCGTGCCAATTTTCACCACTTTGAGCACAGACAACAGCGCAATGTTCTGTTTCGTTAATAATTTCGATTCCTCGCAGATTGATGTGCAAAACCAGCGAATCGATATTTTTGGTTAACAGCATATTGCTTCCGCCGCCCAAAATAAATAATTCTCTTTTTGCATTTGCCGCCAAAACTTCTTTCAACTGCTCAACGCTTGTAATGCTGATATATTCTGCAGCCGATGCTTCGATGCCAAAAGTGTTGTGGTTTTTTAGAGAATAATTCTTTTGAGCTTCCATATTAAACATAAGTACTTTGTGTGATGAGTGAATCTTTTAGGATAGTAAACCACGATTTAGAAAGTCAACTAAAGGTTTTAGGACAATCATTTGTTGCGCTGCTTTTTCGGCGAAATCTTTTTTCAGGAGTTCTTTGTCAGAAACAGGAGCACTGACTACAAATGACTTCAATCTAAGAAATTCAATTGCAGGATGATCTTTGTCGTAGTTTTTTGGAGATGTTTTTAAACTGTTATTTTCATTTCGCTCGAGTTCTTTATAAAGCGATTTGAAGTTAGAATCGCCAACAATTTTTTCCAAGTCATTTTGAAAAAACGCAATCTCTTTTCGAATTTTTCCCAACTCTGCTGCTTCTGGCCAGTAAAGTCCGCCGCCAATAAAACTTTTTCCATTTTCTATATGAAGGTAGTAACCTGCCAAGTTATCTTTTTTGGCTCCAGCCGAAAACCATACCGCCATGTGGGTTTTGTACGGAGTTTTATTTTTAGAAAATCGGATATCCCGATTTATTCTAAAAACAACTTTTTTCACTTCTAGATTTTTCAGACTGTCATCAAGAACAATCATTTTATCAAGTAACTCCTGAGCAAAATCGTAATAGTTTTGCTTGTAAACATCGTATCGATTTTTGTTTTCTAAAAACCAGTCGCGATCATTATTTTTTTTGAGATCTGCTAAAAAGGCTAAACTGTCTTTTGTAATCATATAAAATTATAGTTTCGGAAGAGGATTTTTAGAAAGGCCTACGCTTGATCAAAGACGAAAATATCTAAATTTGAGAATGTCAAATCATCGTCAGGGTTCTTTCGGCGAAAGCCTTCCTAAATAAAGTCTCATTTAATAATCGTTCCAAATTACATATATGTGAAAGAACTATTATTGTTTGTCCATTCCTGCGTCATTCCATTTTGTGATTCCGCCATCAAGTTCCACAATATCTGTAAAGCCCATTTCGGCAAGTTTTGCTGATGCTTTGGCGCTTCTACCACCAGATTTGCAGTACACATAAACTGTTTTGTCTTTGTCTAATTGCTGTGCTTGCTGCTCGAATGACGTTCCATTCCAGTCGATATTTGTTGCATTGCCAATACGCTGCTCACTAAATTCTTCTGGCGTACGCACGTCTAGAATTTGAGGAGAATTGGCAGAATTGATCTCAGTAGAAAATTCTTTTGCATCTACAAGTTTCACGTCATTATTTGTCTGAGCATTACAACTAATAAACAGGATGCTTACGATTGTGATAAAAAGGATTCTTAGTTTCATAGTTTCTATTTTTATTTAAAAAGCTAATTTACGCTTTTAAAGGTTAAAAATTTTATAAGTCTGATAAGAAGATTTCACAATTTCTTCGGTTCTTGTTGAATGTGTATCGCTAATAAAAAGTTGTCCGAAAGTATCTTCGTTGACCATTTCAACAATTTTTGATACTCGTTCTTCATCGAGTTTATCAAAAATATCATCAAATAATAGGATTGGCTTTTGACCACTTCCTTTTTTTAAAAATTCGAATTGTGCGAATTTTAGAGCAATTAAATAAGATTTCTGCTGTCCCTGCGAGCCAAATTTCTTAATGGGGTTATCTTCAATTTCGAATAGTAAATCATCCTTGTGAATTCCGCTACTTGTATATTGAAGGACTTTGTCTTTGTCAAGATTTTCTTTTAGTGACTCCAAAAGGTTTTTTTCGTGCAAACTACTTTCGTAAACGAGATTCACGTTTTCGGCACTGTTTGTAATGCTATGGTGATGCTTATTAAATATTGGAATAAACTCATCTAGAAACTTTTGTCTTTTTTCAAAGATTGGCGTCCCGTATTGAGATAATTGCTCGTCATAAATTGCTAAAGTTTCTGGATCAAAAACGCGGTTAATGGCAAAATATTTTAGAAGAGCATTGCGCTGAACCAAGGTTTTTTGATAGGCAATCAATCCTTGCAAATAGGTCGAATCTAATTGTGAAATTACAATGTCAATAAATTTCCGACGTGTTTCGCTGCCTTCAGTAATTAAATCTCTATCTGAAGGGGATATAATCACGAGTGGAATAAAGCCAATATGATCCGAGAATTTGTCGTACTGTTTATTATTTCGTTTTAAAACTTTTTTTTGTCCTTTCTTTAAACTGCAGACAATTTGTTCTTCACGATCATCTTTTACAAATGTTCCATCTATAACAAAAAAATCCTCGCCGTGCTTGATATTCTGTACAGCTTGGGGATTAAAATAACTTTTGCCGTAAGCGAGGTAGTAAATAGCATCTAAAACATTGGTTTTTCCGATGCCATTTTTGCCAACGAAACAGTTGATTTTGGTGTCAAATTCAAAAGAAATATCAGAAAAATTTTTATAATTGAAAAGGGAAATGTTTTTTAAATACATCAACAAAATGGACTGAAGTTAAAATATACTGCAAAAATAGATTGCTTTGATCGAAGTATTTCAAAGTAAGTGCAAATTATTCAAAAATTCAACAGGAATGACTTTTAAATATGAATAAATATTATATTTTTGCGGCTCACTAATTAAAAATAAATGGCAACTTACAATAAAAGAGGTTATAGAACTCCGAAAGAAAAACTGGATGACAGTGGTTTCATTGAAAATGTAGAAGTAGACGAATCAGAAAGTACTACTGCAGGTGTTTTTACTTCGCTTGATGAAGGCGCTGGAAAGGCTGAAGTTTGGGTTGCTAAAAATCAAAAGTACATATTTATAATAGTAGGAGTGATAGCGTTACTTACATTAGGATATGTATTGTATCAAAAATTTGTAATTGAACCTAACGAGGCAGAAGCTTCTGAAGAAATGTTTACTGCTCAACAAAATTTTGATCAAGCAGTTAATGGAACTTCAAGCGATTCGCTTTTCACTTTAGCATTAAACGGCTCTGAAGGGAAATTAGGATTTGTAAAAATAGCTGAAGAGTATTCTGGTACTGATGCTGCAAATCTTGCAAATTATTATGCTGGTGTTTCTTACCTAAACTTAGGTAAATATGATGAGGCAATTACTTCACTTAAAGACTTTAGCACTAATGAAGTGATTTTAAGCGCACTTAGTAAAGGGGCGATTGGAGATGCTTATGCACAAAAAAACCAAAACGAAGAAGCTTTAGATTTTTATCAGAAAGCTGTAAACGTTGATAAAAATGATTTCACTACACCAAGATTTTTATTAAAAGCTGGAAAAATTGCCTTAACTTTGGGTAAGAACGACGACGCTTTGAAGCATTTTACTGAGATCAAGGAATCTTACAAAAATACTCCTGAAGCTAATTCAGTAGATGCGCTTATTGGCTTGTCACAAAAATAAAAAGTATGGCTACGGCAAATAAAAATTTATCGGAATACAATAAAAAAATGATCCCAAACGCGAATGACTTTCGGTTTGGGATTGTTGTTTCTGAATGGAACGATGAGGTTACTGAGGGATTATACAAAGGTTGTGAGGCTGCTCTGTTAGATTGCGGCGCTAAATTGCAGAAAATAACCCGATGGAATGTTCCAGGAAGTTTTGAACTTGTATACGGCTCTAAGAAAATGATTGAAACACAAAATGTGGATGTAGTTATCGCTATTGGGTGCGTAATAAAAGGCGAAACCATGCATTTTGAATTTGTTTGTGAAGGCGTAACTCAAGGCATTAAAGACTTGAATGTTACTAGTGATGTTCCCATTATATTTTGCGTACTTACTGACAACACACAACAACAATCATTAGATAGAAGTGGCGGTGAGCACGGTAACAAAGGTACCGAAGCAGCAATCGCGGCAATCAAAATGGCGTTTTTGCGTCAACAAGCGAATCTCTGTTACAAAACGAGCAATACTAATCTGCTTGACGCTCAACTGCAACTTGAAGAAGGAATTAAAGAATTAAAAGAATAAGACAATTTGATTTTTACGATTATACAAAACCCATTTAAATATTTTAAATGGGTTTTTTGATTGTGATAACTTCACGTTAATCCGCCGTGCATTGTAAAGGATTGTTACAATATTTACGTAAATTTGACAGCTAATTAAAAATCTAGAATGCTAAGCATTATTCAATTACTTCCAGATCACGTTGCCAATCAAATTGCTGCCGGAGAAGTTGTACAACGTCCAGCTTCTGTAGTAAAAGAACTGCTAGAAAATGCGGTCGATGCGGGGGCAAGTGATATAAAACTAATCGTCAAAGACGCTGGTAAAACACTTGTTCAAGTTATAGATAACGGGCAGGGGATGAATGTTACCGATGCGCGTATGTGTTTTGAAAGGCACGCAACTTCCAAGATTAAACAAGCCGAAGATTTGTTTGCCTTGTGCACTAAAGGTTTTAGAGGTGAAGCACTTGCATCTATAGCAGCGATTGCACACGTAGAGCTCAAAACCAAGCAGGAAGGAGATGAATTAGGTCATCATATAATTATAGAAGGCAGTAAATATGTTTCGCAAGAAGTGGCAGTTTTACCAACCGGCACCTCTTTTGCCATCAAGAATTTATTTTTCAATATTCCCGCTAGACGTAATTTTCTAAAGTCGGAAATTGTGGAGCAGCGCCATATCATCGATGAATTTCAACGTGTAGCACTCGCGCATCCTCAAATACATTTTAGTATGTATCATAATGGAAGCGATGTCTACAAATTGCCAATTTCAAATATTCGTCAACGTATTGTGACCATTTTTGCTGGAAAAACTAATGAGAAACTAGTGCCAGTAGAAGAGGAGACCGAAATTGTGACGGTTAGTGGTTTTGTAAGCAAGCCTGAGTTTGCAAAGAAAAACCGAACAGAGCAATTCTTCTTTGTAAATAATAGATATATAAGAAGCGGTTATTTGCATCACGCAATAATGTCTGCTTACGAAGGACTTTTAAAAGATGGTTCGCAACCTTCCTACTTTTTATACCTAACTGTACCGCCGAGTTCTATAGATATTAATATTCATCCAACTAAAACCGAAATTAAGTTTGATGACGAAAAAGCATTGTATGCAATTTTGAGAGCTGCGGTTAAACACAGTTTAGGTCAGTTTAATGTGGCGCCTGTTTTGGACTTTGATAGAGATCCGTCTCTTGATACTCCTTACAATTATCGAAATTCTTCGGCTGCAACGCCAACGGTTGAATTTAATGGAGATTATAATCCATTTGCAGATAATACGCAAAAACCGCCTTCAAAGGAATTGAGTAGTTTTTCTGTGAACCATTCAGCAGGGAGACATTTTCCAAAAGCAACCGGAAATTGGGACAGCCTCTACATTGGATTAGAAGGCGAAAAAGAATCGACACAAACTTCTGGTTTTGAATTTGAAGCAGATGTAATTACTTCATCACTTTTTGATGACGCGAGTGATAAATCGGTTACAAAAACATACCAGCTTAATAGGAAATACATCGTTAGTCCGATAAAAAATGGGATGGTGATTGTGCATCAGCATAGGGCGCATCAGCGAATATTGTACGAAGGTTTTTTAAAGAGCATTACCATCAAAAAGGGCTTAAGTCAACAATTGCTTTTTCCGTTACATTTGTATTTTGGAGCTGAGGAATTAGTAGCCATTGACGAAATGAAAGATTCGCTTACCAACGTCGGTTTTGTTTTTGATACGAACGAGGCCGAAAGCGTTATCGTTTCAGGGGTTCCAGTAAATGTTGCTGAAAGTGAAGTTACTTTGGTTTTAGAGCAGCTTTTGTCTGATTTACATTCGGATATTCCGCTGACGAGTTTTAGTCAAAGCGATCAAATTGCCAAATCGATGGCTCAAAGTCTTGCTGTAAAAACGGGAGTTACTTTGAATGAGCAGGATCAAGAAAATATAGTGAACGGACTTTTTGCTTGTAAGGAGCAAAACGTTTGTCCATTCCAGAAAACAACTTTTACGACGATGAGAGTAGAAGATATAGATAAAAAGTTTTAACGTATGATGAATATCACGCCTCTTGTTAAGCAGTTGCTTATCATTAATATTATATTTTTTATAGGTGCAGAGTTTGTAGGCGACGCTGCTTTCAATCTTCTCGCAATGTATTATCCAGAAAACCCAAGTTTTCAAATTTGGCAGGTTTTGACGCATATGTTTATGCACGGAGGTTTGATGCACATTGCATTTAATATGTTTGCACTTTACAGCTTTGGTTCCAACCTAGAACATATCTGGGGATCACAAAAGTTCTTATTTTTTTATATATCGTGCGGACTTGGAGCGGCACTTTTACATGAAGGTGTGAATTGGTATCTCTTTCAGGATGGAATGAAGACTCTCGTAGAGAATGGCCAGAATAAGGCAGAAGTAATGCAAATATTATCTGAAGGCAAATTTAATTCTGCTTGGCAACAAATTTTAAGTCCCGAAGAGTTTCAACGTTTTGTTGGCTCTTACATGATACCAGTCGTTGGTGCTTCGGGTGCAATTTACGGGTTATTAGTAGCATTTGCATATATGTTTCCAAATGCCGAATTGATGATGATCTTCTTACCAATTCCAATTAAAGCGAAATACTTTGTTCCAGCGATATTACTGTTAGATTTATTTTTAGGAGTTTCTGGAAAATCAATTTTTGGCGGCGGCGGAGGTATCGCACACTTTGCACATATTGGTGGTGCTATTGTTGGTTTCTTAATGATGCTTTACTGGAAAAAAAATCAATTTGACGATAAACGCTGGAATTAAACATTAGATAAAAACTTTTATGAGTCTATTAGATGATTTAAAAATGCAGTTGCGATCTGGCGATATTACAATGCGTCTCATCGTGTTAAATGTTGTGCTTTTTGTTGTTCCAAACGTCATAGGAGTAATTGCGTCTTTGTTAGGATACAGCATGGACGTGCTGTATTATGTAAGTCTTTCTTCCAATATTTCAGATTTACTTTGGAAGCCTTGGTCGATTATTACATACTCGTTTTTTCACGCAGGCATTTGGCATATCATTTTTAATTTGATAATGTTCAATTTTGCCGCCAAGGTCTTTATGACCTATTTCACACAGAAACAATTGTTAGGACTTTATATAACTGGCGGTCTTTTCGCTGGTATCATTTACCTGATTTGCTATAATACCTTACCTGCATTAATTGACACTTCCGCTTCTGTAGTAGGTGCTTCGGCTTCAGTAATGGCAATATTATTTGCGGTCGCAACGTATGCGCCTATGATGCAATTAAGGCTTTTAATAATCGGCAATGTAAAACTGTGGCATATTGCAATTGTGTTTTTGATTATAGACTTTCTCCAATTATCATCAACAAATACTGGAGGCCACCTCGCACATCTTGGTGGAGCTATGTTTGGATACATTTTTACGACGCAGCTAAAAAGAGGTGTAGATCTTACAATATGGTTTACTAATATCGTTGTCTTTTTTCAAAAAATGACCGATACTAGAAAGCGCACTCCTTTCAGGAAAGTACATAGAAATTTTAAGCCTGCACCAAAACCGCAACCGTCAAAAATTGTAACAAAAGATAACGTACAAAAACAAATTGATGCTATTCTCGACAAGATTAGCAAATCTGGTTATGAGAGTCTTAGCAAGAATGAAAAGGAATTTTTATTTAGAGCTGGAAACAAGTAGATTTTTTTAACTAATAATCAAATATGAAGAAACTTTCGGTGTTCAATAAAGTTATGTTTAGCCTAAACGTGGTGATTTCTACGCTTACCTTTTTGGGCTACGTGCTACCTTTTTTGGCGCCCAAATTTTTCCCGATTCTTTCAGTTTTAACTTTGGTATTACCGTTGCTTTTAATATTAAATGCAGCATTTTTTATTTACTGGTTATTGATGTTGAAAAGACAGATTCTGCTATCAGCTCTAGTATTATTGCTGGGAATAACTTTTATAAATAAATTCTATAAGTTCTCTAAAACTGAACTTCCTGCCCACGAAAAAGACTTTACGGTGATGAGCTACAACGTTCGCCTTTTCAATCTTTTCGATTGGATTACTGACAAAAATGTTCCTGCCGAAATCAAGAAATTTATCGACGAGCAAAATCCTGATGTTTTATGCCTTCAGGAATATTCGGAGAAAGCACCAGTAGATTTAAAAGTTTATAAATACAAGCACATTGTAATGCAAGGGAATATGATAAAAACTGGTCAAGGTATTTTTTCTAAATTCCCAATATTAAATGCGGGTTCGGTCGAATTGCCTAACTCTAATAACAACGTCATCTACGCAGATTTAAAGAAAGGTCTTGATACAATCAGAATTTACAGCATCCATTTAGAATCCATCCGTATTTCGCCAGATATAGACGAAATAAACAATGATATTCAAGGAATCAACCAGCAAAAATCCGAAATGATTTTGAAGAGAATTTCCCAAGCATTCAAATCTCAGCAATCCCAAGCTGAACTAATAATGGCCCATAAACGTGATTCTCCATACCCAATAATTGTATGTGGGGATATGAATAACAGCGCGTATTCTTATGTTTACAGAAGTATCCGAGGCAATCTTTTGGATAGTTTTGAAGAGAATGGAAGTGGATTTGGGCAGACTTATAATTTCAAATATTATCCTGCTCGAATCGACTATATCTTTGTTGATCCGAAAATGAAAGTCAAAAACTTTGAAACCTTTACAAATTTTAAAAATTCAGATCATTATCCCGTAATGAGTAGATTGAATATGTAGCAATTTGGAGAATAGGGATTTGTAGTAGGAATTAGGTTTATCGGATAAAGTAGAAAAATGCAACAGAGGAAGTGAAAATGTATTTCTAGATTTAGAATAATTATTATTTGGGTGTTCCCTTCGAGCGACTTTTTTTCACTCTCAATCTTTTCGTCCCAAAAAGGTTACTTCGCCAGTTCGCTTCGCTCAGGTTCGCTCCAAAGCTTAACGAAATACTCTAAGTTTGATGTCTAGCAATCGCCATCCTCTTAATAAAGTCTGCAGGTATTATCCGCAATATTTTTTGCGAAAGCCTTCTACAAATTTTGAGATTTCAAATAATCCAGTGAATACCTGCCTTCATTAAAAAGCAAGTCCAGCACACTTAAATTATTTAAAAACCCGTGTCTCTCTCCAAAAACTTGGGTGTAGGGAGTGATGTGAGTCTCATCTTTTTTGCCATCAGCGAAAGTCCTGAAATCTATCAAATCTGTAGTGTCTTTGTGAAATTCTGCGGTCTCAATAAATTTATTTTTAATCCCAATACATTTCGAAACAATATCCATCGTATCAAGATTTACATCCATCAAAAAGGTATAGTCTTTCTCAAAAACCGGCATTATAATATCTTCAAAAAATTCGAAGAATGGGGAAGAACGATAGGCAGCTTCCAGAGATTTAAAGTGCTGTTTCTGCCAGTCAAATGCTGTCTCAAGCTGAATATCTCTAGACTTCTGATGGTTGTTTTTCAGATGCTTTACAGGAATGTTTAGTAATTGCAACCCATTTGCACTGTAGATATACATCCTATTTCTATTGGTTTGTTTCTGGAAATTATCTTCCATTTCCAAAGTAATAGAATCAGCCTTTGCCATCGTCACATAGTGACTAATCGAAGGGAAATAAGTAGGATGTATAAGAATGTCCATCGTTTCAAATCTAGCGTTATGCGTTATTTTCTTTACGTTTTTTTACAAAATACGAGATTCCAAAATATGCAGCAATTGCGATTAAGAAAAACTTGAAGTACGACACAGGTTCGCCCTCACCACCAACGGTAGTAAAAAAGCGTTCTGTACGAAATTTTTTGAATCCTGATTTATGTGGATCGACACTCATCCAAATAAATACTGCCTTGCCCACAATGTGATTTGCCGGCACATAACCCCAATAACGACTGTCTAGAGAGTTGTGTCTATTATCACCCATCATCCAGAAGTAATTCTGTTGGAATGTGTAAGAGGTCGCAACTTTTCCATTAATACGTATTTCGTCACCAATTACTTTTAAATCATTGTGCTCATAATCAGTAATAATTCTCTTGTAGAATGGAAGTGACGCTTTATTGAGAGGAACTGTTTTTCCTTCTTCAGGAATATAAATTGGGCCCATATTATCGAGATTCCAATTGGCGCTTCCGCTAAAAATGCTCGGCTCAGTTTGTCGTTCGATATTTCTAGTAACTCTCTTTACTGTAGGATTGTTTTTTAACTTTCTTACAGCATCATCAGTCAATGCTCTAAACAGGAAAGTAGTTTGAGATGTTTGATAAACCCCATCAGTACTATTCAAATCTTGCATAACATACGTTTGATCAAAGCTACTTCCATCAGTTTCTACTTCATAAGAAAATTCAGGTCTCGCTCTTAGTGGCATTTTTAAAATATCTCCATTTACGTAAACAATTCCATCTTTAATTTGTACACTGTCACCTGCAATACCAATTGCTCTCTTGACATAATTGGTACGTTTGTCTACAGGTTTGTAATAATTCTTATCTGCTGGTTTGTACATATTATACAAAGTATCTACTGGCCAGTTAAAAACAACAATATCATTATTTTTAATGTCTTGGAATTTCGGAAATCTCATATATGGAATTTCAGGCCACGAAGAATATGATTTTTTATTGATAAACGGAATCGTATCGTGAAACATCGGAGCTGCTATTGCTGTCATTGGAACTCTCGCTCCATAATGAAACTTACTTACAAATAGAAAATCTCCTACCAACAGTGACTTCTCTAAAGATGATGTTGGAATTGTAAATGGCTGCATAACGTACGTATGCACCAAAGTTGCCACGATTATGGCAAATAAAATTGAGCTGATTGTATCTCCAGTTTTTGTATGAGGAATCAGACTTCTATCAGTTACATAGTTCAGCGGCTGTGTGTAATTGACATAATAAATATAGAGACCTGCAGTAAAAACTGCTAACCAAGTATCTGTAGTAGAGTTTTTTCCGAAAGATCGAAGTGTCTCTACCCAAACCACTGGAAACATAATAAGGTTAATAATAGGTATAAAAAGCAGAATTGTCCACCATTTTGGCCTGTTGATGATTTGCATTAAAACTATTGCATTGTAAATTGGAACCGCTGCTTCCCATCTTTTTCTGCCTGCAGCTTCATATAATCTCCAGGTTCCTGCAAAGTGTACTATTTGAATTATCAAAAAAAATACAAACCATTCTGTTAACGTCATAACTCTTATATTAGTCGGCAGTAAACCGATAATTAATTTATTTTAGATTAAGAACATCCTTCATGGTAAAGACGCCTTTTTTTCCTTGCAACCATTCTGCAGCGATAACAGCTCCCTGCGCAAAACCTTCACGGCTATGTGCAGTATGAGTGATTTCGATAGTATCAATAGAATTTTTATAGTAAACGGTATGTGTGCCAGGAACATTGTCTGTTCGCTCAGCTTCAATTAGAAGTTCATCTTCTTTCTTCTTTTCCAATGCCCAGCTAGAATAGTCTGAGTTTTCTATTATGGCTTTCGCCAAAGTTATTGCCGTTCCGCTTGGAGCATCCAACTTTTGAGTGTGATGAATTTCTTTTATTTCCGATTTGTACTGTGGAAAATTCCGCATTAATCGCGCAAGATGTTCGTTAAGTTCAAAAAATAAGTTTACACCCAAACTGAAATTTGATCCATAAATAAAAGCGCCATTATCGGCTTTGCATTTATCTACCATTTTTTCGTAATCTTCAAGCCATCCTGTAGTTCCCGAAACTATTGCAATTCCAGACTCTAAACATTTTGTAATATTTTCGACAGCTGCAGACGGGACAGAAAAATCTATTGCTACATCCGCTTGCTCAAGTCCGTTAAAGCTATCATCGATAGTTTTTTTGAGAACAATATTATGACCTCTTTCGAGGGCTATTTTCTCAATCGCCTGACCCATTTTTCCGTATCCTAATAAAGCGATATTCATTACAATTTATAATTTAAAGTGAGCCCAAAAGAAGGTTTGAGTGTACGTTCATCTTGATACAATTGCGGATTTAGTGTTAGATTTTCGTTGATATTAAACTGCATTAAATGCGCATCAACGTTGGCTTCAACAATATTTAGAATATAAAATCCAACCGTAATTAACAATGACAAATCACGATTACGCTCGTAAGTACGCTGAACTTTGATAAGTCTAGCATCGTCAAGAAAACTATACTCATCTGTGTAGATTCCCGCAAGTCTTTGTTTGTAGGCATCTCTAAACTTGTGATAATTTTTGTTGTTATCAAAGTAGAAGTACATCGATGTGCCCATCGCGCCATAAACTAATGGAATTTTCCAATATTTTTTATTATACGCTTGACCAAGTCCTGGAACAATAGCCGAATAAAACGCAGCTTTTGCGGGACGTAGCGGATCTGAATTTGATTCTATAATAGAATCTTTTGCTATTAGTATTTCAAAATCTCCTTCCTGCGCCTTAGTAGCTGTAGGGGCGCAAAAAAGAAAAATATATACTATGTATAACCATTTATTCACCAGCTTGAATTAATTTGATGATGCGATTGAAGTCTTCTTGAGATTTAAATGGAATCGTAATTTTTCCTTTTCCATTGGAAGCAACCTTGATTTCTGCTTTTGTACCAAGGTAAGTTGAAATTTGACTTTCCTGATGTTCATCAAATGCAAAGGTCGAAGCTTTTGCTTTTTGCACAACTGTTTTTGGCTTTAACCCTTCTTGGTAATTCTTTACCAAAGCCTCTGTATCTCTTACCGAAAGATTGTTCAGAACAATATTCTGATACATATCTGCCTGAATATCTTGGTCTTCGATGTTTATCAGAGCGCGACCGTGACCCATACTAATAAAACCATCTCTAATTCCTGTTTGGATAATTGGATCTAGTTTTAATAATCTTAGGTAATTTGCAATTGTAGATCTTTTCTTTCCTACACGGTCGCTCATTTGCTCTTGCGTAAGCTGAATTTCATCCATCAATCGTTGGTATGACAAGGCAATCTCGATCGGATCTAAATCGTGACGCTGAATATTTTCGACCAAAGCCATTGTCAACGACTCATTGTCATTGGCAATTCTGATATATGCTGGAATTGTTGACAATCCTGCAAGTTTCGAAGCGCGCAAACGTCGCTCTCCAGAAATTAGTTGGTATTTGTTAAAGTCTGATTTTCGAACTGTAATTGGTTGAATTACCCCAAGCTCTCTAATAGAAGTTGCTAATTCTTGAAGGGTGTCTTCATTGAAATTACTTCGAGGTTGAAACGGATTTATTTCAATAGAATCAAGATCTAGTTCAACAATACTACCTACAACTTTGTCAGCATTTTTGTCGCTGACAGATTGAATATCATTTTCTGGATCTTTCAATAATGCCGAAAGTCCTCGTCCTAATGCTTGTTTTTTTATCGCTTTTCCCATCTAAATTAAATGCTGTTTTTCTTGATTACTTCTTCTGCAAGGCTCAAATAATTAGTCGCTCCTTTGCTTGTCGCATCATAATTTATAATGCTTTCGCCAAAACTTGGTGCCTCGCTTAACTTTACGTTTCTCTGAATAATTGTATTAAATACCATATCATTAAAGTGCTTCTGAACTTCCTCAACGACTTGATTTGATAGTCTTAAACGAGAATCGTACATCGTAAGTAATAATCCTTCGATGTCAAGATCTGGATTATGAATTTTCTGAACACTTTTGATAGTATTTAGTAATTTTCCAAGTCCTTCAAGAGCAAAATATTCACATTGAATCGGAATCAAAACAGAGTCTGCAGCAGTCAGTGCATTTAGCGTAAGCAATCCCAAAGATGGAGCGCAGTCAATTAGGATATAATCGTAATGATCTTTTATACTTTCGAGCGCCTGCTTTAGCATATACTCACGGTTTTCTTTGTCTACCAATTCAATTTCTATCGCAACCAAGTCAATATGCGCGGGAATAATGTGCACATTAGGAGCGCTACAAGAAATAATGGCTTCAATCGGAGTATGGCTGTGCTCTAGAATTTGATAAGTTCCAATGTCAACACTTTCAACATCAATTCCCAATCCAGAACTCGCATTAGCTTGAGGGTCAGCATCAATAAGAAGAACTTTCTTTTCCAAAACACCTAGTGAGGCTGCAAGATTGACAGATGTAGTTGTTTTTCCAACACCGCCTTTCTGATTGGCTATTGCAATGATTTTACCCATTTAATTTTAAAAATTTTGAGCTGTAAAAATACAATTTTTTATGGTTTAATCAATCCTTAGTTGTTAACAATACATAATCGCGTGACACTCGGCAGGTCACGAAAGAATATCCGATTTTAAAGGTAGATTTAGCGTTCGTTTCTCAAATTTTATTTGTTTTTCTTAGCTCGAATTGTTGCTTCAAGCATATCCCACATCTCTTCTGGAACAGCTTCAAGCAGGTTGAATTGTCCCGCACCTTTTAGCCATTCGCCACCATCGATAGTGATAACTTCACCATTGATATAAGCTGAAAAATCAGAAACTAAATAAGCTGCCAAATTTGCAAGTTCTTGATGATCACCAACTCTCTGTAATGGCACCTTTTTGGCTAGGTCAAATTTCTCTTTCAAATCTCCTGGAAGCAGCCTGTCCCAAGCACCTTTCGTAGGAAATGGGCCTGGAGCAATTGCGTTTGATCTAATTCCATATTTTGCCCACTCTACAGCAAGACTTCGCGTCATTGCTAGCACTCCGGCTTTAGCAGTAGCAGAGGGAACAACATAAGCAGATCCTGTCCAAGCATACGTTGTCACGATATTCAAAATTGTAGAACTCTCTTGTTTGGTGTCAATCCAATGTTTTCCAAAAGCGAGCGTACAGTTTTTCGAACCTTTCAATACAATATCAATAATAGTGTCAAAAGCATTCGCCGAAAGTCTTTCAGTTGGTGAAATAAAGTTTCCCGCTGCATTGTTAAGTAGCACATCAACTTGACCAAATTCCTTCAAAACCACTGCAAGCATGTTTTCAACTTGATCATAATGTCGCACATCACATTGCACCGCTAGGCATTTTCCTTTTGCATCTTTCTGAAGTTCGGCAGCAGTGTTTTGCAATTTTTCCATATCTCTACTTGTTATGGCAACATTCGCTCCCAGTTCAAGGAAGTACGCAGTCATCGCTTTTCCTAAGCCACTTCCGCCACCTGTAACAACTATTGTTTTGCCAGCAAAAGCATCGTCTCGCAGCATTTTATTTTTATAATTCATTGTATCGTGTTTTTTATAAAGATAGAAAATTTCTTAAGTCATCAACTCCACTTCAAAATATTATATGCAAGCATACAATTTTTTCGAGCGTTTAAGGGGTTTGCGAAAATTATAAAAAAGAAGCGCCTCAAAAACGAATTCTTGAGGCACTTCTAAAATTTTGAATTTAAGCCTAGATTGCAGTCAAATAATTTGCTGAGCAATATCCTTCAACTCCATCTTCAGTTTTTATTAAATTCCAACTATCATCAAATTTACTAAGCAAAGTAACTACAGAATGATGGGCAGCTTTCGAAACAATTTCTGTATCTGTTCCAGGACCTTTGCGAATATTTAGGTTAGAATGTTTCGTATCAACTCTCATTCTTTCTGAGATCGCATTTGGATCCACACTAATGTCTAGAACCAAATCTCCTGCGCGAAAGTCAGGATCAGTCAGATTATATAGATACCACAATTGATCTTTTTCTGTGCCGTTATGCACTGTCGCAGTAATGTACAAAACATTATTATTTTCTTTTATTTCAGCCTCGCCCATTGCGCTAACATTTGTAGTCGCTATTAAGGCAGCGTATTTTTCTTTTAAATTCATATATTATTTTTTTGTTAGTTAATTTTTAGAAGATTTTCAACTTTTTTAGGTTGCAATTCGTTTAGCTCTTGCATTAATTTCGGAAGTGCTTCGCGCTCGATAGTTCCGTTTAATGTTATCATTCCGTCATTAACACTCGCTGTTACTAATGGGTATTCAACCAGTACCCTTTCAACTTTTTCTTCTAACATATTGTCAGGAGTAATAGTTGGTTGAGCTTGAGTAATAGCATTATCAAGAACGTTTTTTACATTTTTTACATTTCTAGCCGATTGCAAAACTTGCATATGTGTTTCTTCATTTTCAAATTTACCGCTAATTTTTGCTACTCCACGATCAACTTCCACAGTTACGCCAGGTACTAAAATTTTCTCAATATCAGTTTTAATTTGAACGTCTTTGTCATCATGGGATTTACAAGACGCTAAACTTATAGCTAAGCTTACAAATAATAATAGAATTAGTTTTTTCAATTTCATAATAAAATGGTTTTAAATGGTTAATTAATAGTCTTATCTCAATATTAAGATTTTTTTGTTACATAAAAAACTAAAACGGTCAAAATTCAAATGAAGTAAGTACATTAATTTATTCAAAACCCTCCGTATCGTATAAAAGATCCAAATATTAACATCAGAACACCAATAGTGGTAACTCCAATTATGTGGAAAGCCATTTCGTTAAGTCTTTCTGGTGATTTTCTTAGTTTTGGAATCACCCGTAATTGCGCACTAAGAGCAAATAATACTGTAAGTAAAAGCAAAGAAATTTTTGTAGAAACTACTTGCTCTATCGGACTGCTGAAATGGAACCACTGATCGACAGAAACTCCAAATTGATAACTCATAATTATTCCTGTAAGTACCAAGAGAATTAGAGAGGTTATTCCAATTGCTTCAAATTTTCCCTCGTAATTTAGAATTATGTGTTGATCTCTTTTTTTTAAAGCCTGTGGCAGATAGCCCAAGCAGAGTAGTAAATGGCCCCCAACCCAAATTGTTGCAGAAAGAAGATGTATAATGAGTAAAAAGTGATGGTTTAGCATATCGTATAAAAGTTAATTAATTTTATGTTGCAAAAATACCTTAATCAAAATTACGATTTATAGACTTTAAAAGACCTGCTACTTTTATAAATTATAGATTTTTTTCATTTACACTTATAGATCTTATTTCTAATTATTGCTATTGAGTTTTATTTGGAGCTGATCCCGCCAACGCTGCAAGTCTCGATAGTCTTTGCTCCGCAAGACTATCGAGAGCTTTCCACTCATGTCGGGGCTAGCTTCGCAGTCTAAAACATAGGTCGAGAAAGGAATGTTTGTTCTTTTAATCCATGAAGTATAGCGTAAAATAAGGACTAACAGATAAGTGGAAATTTTCTAAAAATAAAAGCAGTTGAAAATGTAGTCACTTCAAAGACATAAGGTAAATTTGTTCTTTTTTCTTAAATGGAATACGACATTCTTTTTTTTTTGTGCCTCGTTGCTTTCATAGCAGGATTTGTCGACTCTATTGTTGGCGGCGGCGGACTTATTCAAACTCCTTTATCACTTAGTATTCTGCCTTTGCTTCCTGTCGCGACCGTAATGGGATCGCTCAAAATCCCTGCTTTTACAGGAACTTCTATGGCGGTACTAATGTATATCAGGAAGATAAAAGTAGCGTGGAAGTTATTTGCCATCATGGCAGTCACCGCTTTTGCAGCAGCATATTTTGGATCCTATATGCTGACCATTGTTTCAAATGATTTTATCAAACCTGTCCTACTTTTAATTCTCATCGTTATGGGAGTTTTTACTTTTTTCAAGAAAGATTTTGGTCACGCCAAAACTCAAATCATTCCCGAAAAACAGATGATAATCTACGGAGTAATCATCAGCATAATTGTCGGTGCCTATGATGGATTTATTGGCCCCGGAACTGGAACATTTTTTGTTTTAGCGTTCGTCACAGTTTTAGGTATGGATTTTCTTACCGCAAATACCCACGCCAAATTAGTAAACCTCGCTACCAACTTTGGTTCAATTTGTCTTTTCCTTTTGAAGGGAAAAGTGATATGGTCAATCGCGCTTCCTATGGCAGTCTTCAACGGACTCGGCGGATTTGTCGGATCAAAGTTTGCAATCAAAAAAGGGAATGCCATTATCAGAAAATTTTTGATGTTCGTTATTCTACTTTCTATTTCTCAGATTTGCTTACGAAATTTTCTACATCTAACTAATATTCCGCGGGCAAAATTTATGATCTATTTGTTCAATTTTGAGATTAATAGTAATTTGAAAGATTTTTATTACGTCACGGCAACTATCAACCTCAGTAATAGTTAAACTTCTGACAATAAGTTTTTCAATTCTAAATGCATCGTATAAATTTATAGATAGCAGAAAATGTTTTTCAAAATCTACTATCGAATATGCGGAAACCACTACTAGAATTCAACGATAAGGGAATATTTTGTGAGCAAGCAAATGTGTATTTGGATCCTTGGCGACCAGTACAAAACGCCATCATCACTCACGGACACGCTGACCACGCAAAATTTGGCAACGAAAATTACATCACTCATAATATTAATGTTCCTATATTAAAACATCGACTTGGAGTTACAAATGTGACTGGAAAAGATTGGGGTGAAACATTTGTGGTAAATAATGTCAAATTTTCTTTGCATCCCGCGGGACATATTATTGGCTCGGCACAAGTTCGAGTTGAATATAAGGGCGATGTTTGGGTTTTTACAGGAGACTACAAAACCGAAGATGACGGTATTTCCACTCCTTACGAAGTCGTAAAATGCAATTCATTTATTACCGAATGTACTTTTGGATTACCAGTTTTTAAATGGGTGCCGCAAGCTCAAGTAATGGACGACATCAATAACTGGTGGGCCGAAAATCGCGCCGAAGGAAAAACGTCTGTTCTCTTCGGATATTCTTTAGGAAAAGCACAACGTTTATTGAAATTTCTCGATCCTAATATCGGAACAATCTTTACACACGGAGCAATCGAAAATATGACCGAAGTTCTCCGTCCAATTGTCGATCTTCCGCCAACAACTTTGGTAACTCGCGAAACAAAGAAAGAAGAACTTCTTGGCAATATGGTAATTGCGCCACCTTCGGCTCACGGAAGTCCGTGGATACGCAAGATGACTCCTTTTGTTACAGGATCGGCAAGTGGATGGATGGCTTTTCGAGGTGCAAGAAGACGTCGCGCGGTAGACAAAGGATTTGTGCTAAGCGATCATTGTGATTGGCAATCGCTTATGGATAGTATAAAAGCTACTGGTGCCGAAAGGATAATTGCAACCCACGGATATTCTGATATTTTTTCCAGATATCTGCGAGAGCAGGGCTACGATGCCAGAACAGCAACCACACAATACGAAGGCGAGATGGGCGAAATGGAATCTAAATCTGAAATAGAAATAGTATGAGAAACTTTGCCGAATTAATTCGAAACCTAGACAATACCAATAAGACAACAATTAAGGTTGAAGCTCTTACCGAATATTTTAAAAATGCGCAACCAACTGACAAAGTTTGGACAATTGCACTATTATCTCACAGAAGACCGCCAAGACCTGTAAATACGACATTGTTGCGACTTTGGGCAAACGAAATTGCCGATATTCCGATGTGGCTTTTTGAAGAGTCCTATCATATTGTTGGTGATCTTGCCGAAACCATCGCGTTGATTATTCCCGAATCAGATCAGCATTCAGATAAAAGTTTAACCGAATTTTTAGAAGAGATAATTGCTTTAAAAAAGAAATCGGAACCTGAAAAGAAAGAATATTTGCACGACAATTGGCTTTCGATGAATTATTACGAGCGATTTGTATTTACCAAATTGATCACGGGAAGTTTCAGAATTGGAGTCAGTCAAAAATTAATGACCAGAGCTTTGGCGAAAGCCGAAAATATGGACGAAGATATTTTAGCTTATAAATTAATGGGCGACTGGAATCCAGCAAAAATCTCCTATCAAGAATTAATTCTAGACGAAAAAAGCAGCGATTACTTATCGAAACCCTATCCATTTTATCTCGCTTATCCATTAGAAACAGATTTGGAAACACTCGGAAGCCCAAGCGAATGGAGTGCAGAACATAAATGGGATGGAATTCGTTCTCAGACAATTATTCGTGATGGCGAAATATATGTATGGAGTAGAGGAGAGGAATTAGTCACAGATAAATATCCAGAATTTCAAGCTTTTGTTGGTGCAATTCCAAATGGAACTGTAATCGATGCAGAGATTTTACCATTTATTGATGGTGAAATTGGCGCGTTTAATGATCTTCAAACGAGGATTGGACGGAAGACAGTTTCGGCTGCATTGCTAAAAAAAGTACCGGTAATTCTCAAAGTTTATGACCTTTTAGAATGGAATGGAGAGGATATCAGAACAAAACCATTTATTGAAAGACGACTTTTATTGGAAGAATTGTATAAAAGTCTTCTCAAAGAAAATCTTCCCTGGGCAATTTCCACTCGTGTAGATTTTAAAACTTGGGAAGAACTTGCCGCCGAGCGTGGAAGATCTCGTGAAATGAAAAGTGAAGGTTTGATGCTAAAGCGTAAAGATTCTCCATATCTCGTTGGTCGAAAAAAAGGAGACTGGTGGAAATGGAAAATTGCACCTCTCACGATCGATGCTGTTTTAACCTACGCAATGCGTGGTAGCGGCCGACGTTCAAATCTCTTTACAGATTATACTTTTGCCTTGTGGCAAGACAATGAAAACGGCGAAAGGGAACTTGTCACTTTCGCGAAAGCATACTCTGGACTTACCGATGCGGAATTCCGCAAAGTTGACGACTTTATAAAAAAGAATACACTCGAAAGATTTGGGCCAGTAAGAAGCGTCACGCCACAACTGGTTTTCGAAATAGGTTTTGAAGGAATTGCCTTATCCTCAAGACATAAAAGTGGGATTGCAACTCGATTTCCACGAATATTGAGATGGAGACACGATAAGAAAATTGATGAAGCAAATAATATCGAAGATTTAAAATCGATGATTGTTTAAAATATAAGAGGTTTTTTTTTAGATATATATGACTAGAGACGAACAAATTCAGATTGGAAAAGACTGGTTCAAAAGTAGAGGATGGAAACCTTTTCCATTCCAAATTCAGACTTGGGCTGCTTTTCTGCAAGGCAAAAATGGATTGTTAAACGCGCCTACAGGAAGCGGGAAAACCTATGCTTTGTGGATGCCAGTCGTCCTTGATTATATCAGAAAAAATCCGAATTATAAAACCAAACACACTCCCGGACTAAAAGCTATTTGGATTACTCCACTTCGAGCCTTGTCTCAAGAAATCAGACAAGCTGCCGAAAGAGTAACCGAAGATTTGGAAACTCAAATGACGGTTGGCGTTCGGACAGGAGATACTTCCGTTAGTGATCGTACAAAACAGAAAAAGCTGATGCCAGATCTGTTGATCACCACTCCCGAAAGTTTGCAATTACTTCTTGCTAGTAAAGGCTACGAAAAGGTTTTCAAAAATTGTAATGCTATTATCGTAGACGAATGGCACGAGTTACTAGGTAGTAAAAGAGGGGTTCAGATGGAGCTTGCTTTATCTCGACTGAAAACTATTGTACCTAAATTAAAGATTTGGGGTATTTCAGCGACGATTGGCAATTTGGCGCAAGCCCAAGAAGTATTATTAGGGCCTCAATCTGAACAATTGAAGAATTCGGTTTTGGTGAAAGCTGATATTCAAAAAAAGATCACAGTTGAGTCGATTATTCCTGCAAAAATGGAAACATTTCCTTGGCGTGGACATATGGGTTTGCTGCTTTTGGATGATGCTGTTCAAATAATTCGCAGAAGTAAAACCACACTTTTATTTGTAAATGTACGATCGGCCTGCGAACTTTGGTTTAGAGCTTTACTCGAAAGATATCCTGAATTTGCTGGAGATATTGCGATGCATCACAGTAGTATCAGCCGTGAAACTCGACATTGGGTAGAAGATGCTATTCGAAATGAACAACTAAAAATTGTAGTCTGTACCTCGAGTTTAGATTTAGGAGTCGATTTTGCACCGGTAGAAAGTATTATCCAAGTGGGTGGCCCAAAAGGCGTTGCGAGATTTATGCAACGAGCGGGTAGGAGTGGGCATCAGCCTGGAAAGGAGAGTAAAATCTATTTCCTTGCAACCCACGCAATGGAGCTTTTTGAAGCTTCAGCTTTGAGAAGAGCGGTTACAGAAAAAATTGTCGAAGATAGAATTCCGTACCTTAATAGTTGGGATGTTTTGATTCAATACTTAAATACTTTGGCAGTTTCAGACGGTTTTTTGCCAGCAGAAATTTACAAAGAAGTTCAATCGACATTCTGTTATCAAACGATAAACGCAGATCAATGGCGATGGATTTTGAATTTCATTCACTTTGGTAGTCAGAGTTTGCAGGCTTATGATGAGTACAAGAAAGTAGAAATTGACGAAGACGGCAGATACTTTATCAGTAGTAGACGAACTGCAATGCAACACCGAATGCAGATTGGGACGATTGTTAGTGAAGCTTCTATGCAGGTAAAGTTTTTTGGTGGTGGTTATATTGGAAGCATCGAAGAAAGTTTTATTTCCAGGCTAGACAGAGGAGATACCTTTATCTTTGCAGGAAGAAAACTGGAATTGTATCAGGTTAAAAATATGCAAGTATTTGTAAAGCTGGCAAGTCCGAAAACTAAGGCAAAAGTTGTAAGTTGGATGGGTGGCAGAATGGCTTTCTCTGCGCAGATGAGTGAATTAATGCGACAAGAATTATATTCGGCAAATCAAGATACAGGAAAATCAGAAGAAATTATTGCATTGGAACCTTTACTAATTAGACAACGGAAAGAATCGATCGTGCCTGATGCAAATCAGTTTTTAATAGAAACTTTTAAAACCCGAGAAGGGTATCACGCAATATTTTATCCTTTTGAAGGCCGATTTGTTCACGAAGCACTTGCAAGTTTATTATCTTACCGAATCAGTTTGCTATCGCCAATAACATTCTCATTAGCTTATAATGACTACGGTTTTGAACTTCTCTCAGATCAACCGTTTTCTATAGAAGAAGTATTGGATAATAATTTGTTTTCGACAGATTATATCCACTCTGATTTGGAACGCAGTTTGAATGCGACGGAAATGGCCAGAAGAAAATTTAGAGATATTTCAGTAATTTCGGGTCTTTTATTTACGGGAATGCCAGGAAAGCAAGTCAAAACGAAACATTTGCAAAGTGGAACGCAGCTTTTATTTGAGGTTTTCAAGGAATATGAACCTGACAATTTATTACTGCAGCAGGCATATAGAGAAACTTTTGAGCATCAGTTGGAAGAGGGTCGACTTATACTGGCTTTAGAAAGAATTCTTGGTCAGGAAGTTGTGGTAAAAGAATGTAGCAAGCCCACACCATTTAGTTTTCCGATTATTACAGATCGCTTGCGCGAAAAATTGTCAAGTGAAACACTTAAAGACCGTATAAAAAAGATGGTGGCAGCTTATACAAAAATCTAAAAAATTACAATGACGCATAAGATAGAAATCAACAACAATATCTTTATTTTACATACAAGTGGCGCTATTTATTGGCCAAAACACAAAGCTTTATTAATTGCAGATGTTCATTTGGGGAAAGTTTCACATTTCCGCAAACACGGAATTGGAATTCCTGCTGTGGCTCTGCACAAAAACTTTGACGAATTGGATAACGTTCTTTCTTATTTTGAAGCCGATAAAATCTGGTTTCTAGGAGATTTATTTCATAGTGTTCAAAATATCGAATGGTTGAGGTTTGAAGATTGGTGCAGTGAGTGCCCAACTGAAATTATTTTGATAGCTGGAAATCACGACATTATTGCAGACTGGCAATACGAAGAAATAGGAGTGAAGATGGTTGACGAAATGATAGTTGATGGATTTCTACTGACGCACTTCCCAACTGAGCGCGACGGACTCTTCGTTTTTGCTGGTCACGTACATCCGGGTGTAAAAGTTCGAGGTATTGGCAGGCAGTCAGAAAATCTAGCGTGCTTCTTTAGGACAGAAAAGCAGATTATTCTTCCAGCATTTGGTGCTTTTACCGGTAAGCACATTCTAAAAGCTGCCGTCGGCGACATTGCGTATGCAATCGCGGGAGACGAAATCATCGAAATTGAAAAACAGCAAGCGGTAAAGTAATAGTTTACGATATATGATTGACTAAGATTCTATAAAAATTTGAATTTACTAGGTCAGAGTATTCTGTATTCAACTATGTCTTAATAAATCGTGCAATTATCCTTTAAAGAAATACATTTTAAACATCTGTCTTAGATCCCGTAGGGATCAAATGTTTATAGAAAAAGTTCTACCTATGTTCTTTCGACCCCTTCGGGGTCGCACCTTTTTAGGTACTATTTATGTTTGGTGGAAATTTCGATTATATTTATATGCAAAGAAAATATTCGACCCCGATGGGGTCGTTTCTCTTGGTGGAAATTTCTTTTCTATAAACATATGACCCCTATGGGGTCACGAAGCGCTGAGATTACGGCAATTTGAACATAATCGATAATCACTTGAAATATATATTAAACCATTGTTGTAATTTATATAGATAAAATAATTTTGGATATTTTAATCCCGTAGGGATGGCTTTATTGTAACAACGGATTTTAATCCGTTGCAGAAATGGTATGTGTGGAGCTAAGTTCCAGAGGAACGATGTTATAAATTTTATTAAACGAATGTGCGCTCAGATGGAATTCAAGAGCATTATTCTTTTACTTACTATATCATAAAT
>JBBSQV010000025.1:0-28665 GCA_038243675.1 Flavobacteriales bacterium | reverse complement strand
ACGCGTCACGGGGATTATAGGAATTTTAATGGCAAACACGAGATTACAGTCAACGGAAGTTTGAACAAATACCGCTTTCTAATCACGCTCATTCACGAGATTGCACATCTTGTGGCGGGTGTTCGTTACGGGCGCTCAATTAAGCCGCACGGGCAGGAGTGGAAGCATTCGTTTCAAGTGTTGATGCTGCCTTATATTCGACCTGAAATTTTTCCGAATCAATTGTTGGGATTGCTGGCGAGACATTTTAAAAATCCCACCGCGAGTAGCGACACGGATGCAACGTTGTCATTGGCATTAAAGCAATATGATGTTCGGAAAGATGATCATCATTATATTTTCCAATTGCCGTACGGAACATTTTTTAGAGTAAAAGGGAGAATTTTCGTCAAAGGTGCACAGCGCACCAAAAGATTTGAGTGCAAAGAGACCGCAACTGGCAAAATGTACCTTTTTAACCCAAATGCTGAGGTCGAAATTCTTGCTGGCAAAGTTTAAAATACTATCTTCGAATTCTCCCGCCTGCTTCGACAAGCTCAGCAACCGATGAGGGGAGGAGAAGTAATAAGTTTAAAATACTATCTTCGAAAAAAAGTAAGAGTTCCTTCTCCCCTCCTTCGGAGGGGGGTTTGGGGAGGATAATAAAATACAGAGTTTTATGAATCAGAATTATTATGCAATATTAATGGCGGGTGGAGTTGGATCACGATTTTGGCCTGTGAGCACAGCGACTTTTCCGAAGCAATTTCACGATATGTTGGGATCTGGCGAAACCCTTATTCAGAAAACTTTTTCGAGATTAGCCAAAATTATTCCTGCCGAAAACATTCTTATTCTAACCAACGAACGCTACAAAGATCTTGTGCTGGAGCAATTGCCTCAAGCCACCGAAGAGCAGGTTTTGTTGGAACCTGCAATGAGAAATACCGCTCCTTGTATTTTGTTTGCCTCTCTAAAAATTCAGAAACAAAATCCAAACGCTCTTGTAGTTGTCGCACCAAGTGATCATTGGATAGAAGATGAAACTGCTTTTTTGAGTAATCTTGAGCAATGTTTTGACTTCTGCAATGAAAATCCAGCTTTGTTGACCTTGGGAATTCAGCCAACTTTCCCGAATACGGGTTACGGCTATATCGAATATGATAAAACCGATGAAACGCCAATCAAGCAAGTAAAACAATTTAGAGAAAAACCAGATTACGCAACTGCAAAAGTGTTTCTAGAAAAGGGAAATTTTTTGTGGAATGGTGGAATTTTTATTTGGCACGTAAATACAGTTTTGGACGCTTTCGCTAAATTTTCTCCTGCTATGAATCAACTATTCCGTCAAGGATATAGCGATTACAACACTTCTGAAGAAGGGAAATGGATTGAGGATAATTACTCCAAAGCCGATAACATTTCGATAGATTATGCGGTGATGGAACAAGCAGAAAATGTCTATGTTCTTCCGGCAACTTTCGATTGGAATGACCTAGGAACCTGGGGATCGCTTCACGAGAAACTTCCAAAAGACGAAAACAACAACGCTATAGTTAATGCAAGAGTATATCTAGAAAATGCTAGCAACAATATTATTCGCACCGATTCTGACAAGTTAATTGTTGTCGATGGACTGAGCGATTATATTATTGTAGATAGAGAAGGGGTGTTGCTGATTTATCCAAAATCAAAAGAGCAGGAAATTAAAAAGTTAATTCAGCTGCTTCCTTAAAGCTTTATAAAGCATCCTTTTGGTACACTTGACGTACTTTTTTGAATAAATCTGAAGAGTAAACAAAGTCTACAATTGCTTCATTGTCGGTTTTAAAGACTTCTTCTTTAGTTCCTTCCCAAGCGACTAATCCGTCTTTTAGGAATACAATTTTATCGCCGATTTCCATCACCGAGTTCATATCGTGGGTGTTGATTACAGTTGTAATATCGTATTCTTCGGTAATTTCCTTCAAAAGGTTGTCAATCAAAATCGCAGTTTTCGGATCTAATCCTGAGTTAGGTTCATCGCAAAAAAGGTATTTCGGCTGATTTACAATCGCTCTTGCAATAGCCACACGTTTCTGCATTCCACCGGAAATTTCAGATGGCAATCTGTCGTGAGCGTCGTTAAGATTAACTCTATTCAAAACAAAATCAACTCGTTCTTTATTCTGAGCTTTTGTGTTTTTGGTAAACATCTTTAGCGGAAAGCCTACATTTTCTTGAACCGTCATAGAGTCAAATAGCGCACTTCCTTGAAAAACCATTCCGATTTCAGTACGAATTTCTCTTTTTTCGGCTTCGGTCAAACTGGAATATACTCTACCATTGTAAGAAATAGTTCCTTTGGTAGGCGTGTGCAGTCCTAATAAAGTTTTAAGAAAAACAGTTTTCCCCGATCCACTCTGACCAATTATTAAATTGGTTTTACCAGGTTCAAACGAGGTTGTAATTCCTTTTAAAACATGATTATCGCCAAATATTTTTTCTAAATTCTTTACTTCTATCATGACAAGAGCAATTGTGTTAAAATATAATTCACCAAAATGATACTTACGGCAGTCCAAACGAACGCGACCGTACTTGCTTTACCAACTTCTAGTGCTCCACCTTTCATATAATATCCATGAAATGATGGAATAGTTGCTAGAAGAAGTGCGAATAAGAAAGTCTTAATAAAAGCGTAAGCAATATGAAACGGTATAAAGTCCATCTGTAGCCCAGTAATAAAGTCTGAACTTGAAGCAAAACCACCATAAACCGCCGCCAGCCATCCTCCAAAAATTCCGAGAAACATACTAATTCCAATAATGAAAGGATACAGAAGCAATGCAATCAATTTTGGGAAAACCAAATAATTTAGGGAGTTCACTCCCATTACTTCCAGTGCATCAATTTGTTCTGTAACACGCATCGTACCAATACTAGAGGTGATAAATGATCCCATTTTTCCAGCCATAATGATGGAGATAAAAGTAGGAGCAAATTCTAAAAGTATTGATTGTCTCGTTGCAAAACCAATAAGTGTTTTTGGAATAAGTGGATTTGTAAGATTCAATCCTGTCTGGATTGATACCACACCTCCAACGAAAAAGGAGATGAATGCTACAATTCCTAAAGAGTCGATTATGAGATCATCGATTTCTTTGAAGATGAGGCCTCGCATCACTGACCATTTTGTTGGTTTGAGGAAGATTTCCTTCCACATCAAGAAGTACTTTCCAATTTGAGAAATATAGCGAACGACCATCATAGATTTTATAATATATGCTAAAATAGTGAGAAGTTATGATATGGGAGGAAGGAGAATTGTTTTTTAAATGTTAAAACAACTTTTGGTTCATTTTTCTCCAACGAAGTTTTCTAATAAATTCAGCTTCCTGCTCATTTACCAGCATTTTGGCTTTACTACTTTTAGCCATTTGATATCCTTTAATATAATCGAGAAATAATTTAGGTTGTTTTTTCTTCATCGCCAGTTTCATTGAGGCGACTAGAGTAATTGCTAATCCATAACCTAAAGTATAGAATGATTCACCTTGTTGGTAGCGAGCATCCTGATTGTAATTGGCTCCTGTTGGCTTGAGATGTTTTACGATGAGACTTTCGTCAGTATGTATTTTCCATCCGTGATATTGCGCTAGAAGTTCGTCTGCGGTATCCCAACCCATAGCAGTTCGCAATCCTCCAATGTCTTGAAAGCATTTCTTTCGATACGCTTTAAAAGCGCCGCGAATATGATCTTTGTCGGCAAGGCTTTCTAGTTCCCAACTCCCGTTTTTTTCAATATAAGCAAAACCTCCAGCCATTCCGAT
Source organism: Flavobacteriales bacterium (assembly GCA_038243675.1). Taxonomy (GTDB): domain Bacteria; phylum Bacteroidota; class Bacteroidia; order Flavobacteriales; family Flavobacteriaceae; genus Flavobacterium. Next base: position 24,874 of record JBBSQV010000025.1, on the reverse strand, counting down.
TTTTGAATCACCTTCAAAAGCTTTTAGAATTTTTTCGAAATAGTCTTTTGGTAAAATTAAATCGGCATCAAGTTTCACGATCACGTCATAGTCCTCATCTAAACCGTTCAATCCTAGATTAAAAGCTTTGATGACTTTACTGCCCGGTAAATGTGCGGAATCTGACTCTTTGTGAACCATATTGATAAACGGAAATCTTTCGACGTAAGTCATTGCAATTTTTGCTGTCCGATCATTGGAATGATCATCAACGACTACAACATTGCTTGGCCTTACTGTTTGTGAAACCAGCGAATCAAGCGTTTGAGCAATATACAATTCCTCATCGTGCGCCGGAATTACAACATAGTATTTCATATAATGTATTTACTTTCTAGTAAAGGAAAAGGTTGGGTTGCGAAAGCTTATTTAATTCTTTCTGCTGCAACAATATAATAACGTGGAGTGAATTTGCGCAGTATCGGACGGATTCCAATTTTGTTGACAGGATTGGTAAATTTTTCTCTGTCGATAATTTTCCAACCAGTTTTTTCTAATAACCAGTCCAATTGCCAGTCTTCAAATTCATGATAATGTCTGTCCCACATATCGGTTTTGTTTCTATACGCGGGAGAAAACCAAAGTCTTAATGGAACCGAAATAATTACTTTATCTGATTTAACCGCATTTAGAATTGTAAATGGATTTAGCAAATGTTCAAAAATTTCGAAAGCGGTAACTACAGAATATTCTTTATTGAGGAGTGACGATTGATCAATATCCAAATCTTCTCCAGTAGTATTCTGAACACTGAAACCTTGTTCTTTCATAATTTTAGAAAAAGGATTTTCGACTCCTAAATCTAAAATAGTTTCATTTTTTGAAATATGCTTCTGCAGAAAATCTAAAGTTATATTAAAACGTCGTTTTGGGAAAGTCTTTTCGTACATAAAATTTGTGCTGCTGAACTAGAGATTTAATATTTATATACGATGGCATTAATATTCATTCCAGCGCCTACCGACGCAAAAATCACAATATCTCCTTTGTTAATGCTATGATTTTCAAGCTGACCCTTTACAAGTCGATCGTACAAAGTAGGGACAGTTGCTACACTACTATTTCCTAATTCACCAATACTCATAGGCATGATAAGTTCAGGTGGAGATTTCTTAAATAACTTATAAAAACGTAAAACGATCGCTTCGTCCATTTTTTCGTTCGCCTGATGAATCAAAATTTTCTTGACATCATCAATTCCATATCCGCTTTTATCAAGACAGTCCTTCATTGCTTGAGGAACTTGTTTTAATGCGAATTCGTAAATTTTACGACCGAACATTTTAATGTATCGAATGTTATTAATGTCTGTTTTATCGTGTGATTTCCCAAAATAAATATAGTCACATTCATCCAATGTAAATGTCGCACTTTGATATGATAATAAACCATCTTCTCCTTCGGTTCCCTCTAAAATAGTCGCTCCAGCACCATCAGAATATATCATTGAATCACGATCATGTGGATCTACAACTCGAGATAATGTTTCAGATCCGATTACTAGACATCTTTTTGCCATTCCTGACTTTATAAAAGCATTGGCTTGCAAAACGCCTTGTATCCAACCTGGACAACCACAAACAACGTCAAAACCTGCGCAGTTCGGGTTTTTAATTCGTAATTTATTTTTTACTCTACTTGCAATACTTGGAACAGAATCAGATTGATTTGAGCCAAAAACAACATCGCCATAATTTTGAGCAACAATAATATAATCTAAAGTTTCAGGATCTATTTTAGCGTCTTCGATAGCTTTCTCAGCAGCAAAAAATGCAATATCAGAATTCACTAATTGTGGTTCAACATATCGACGTTCTGAAATGCCAGTAATGTCTTTAAGTTTAGATATAATAACATCACTAGAATGAGGTAAAGGCGCGCCCAATTCATCTAAAAAAGTGTGATCAGAAAAATCAGTGTTTTTGACAGTCCTTGTAGGTATGTAACTTCCGGAACCTATAATTTTTATATTCATCAATATTGGATTGTTGTAGCTAATGTATTAAAAATAAACTTTGACTAATCGTTTGTAAGGATCTTTTTAAAGGATATTGTGCAAGTTCTTGAATATTCTTTAAATCTACAATTTATTATGCGTGCCTAGCTTTATTTTCATAACATTTGCAATAGATAAAGCACGCGTTTTCATTTTTTCGGCATTTTCACCTGCATAATAATCATCAATAGTAGTTTCGAAATGACTTAGCCAAATTAAAAAATGTTCAGGAGATAGATGCGATTGTTCGTCTAAATCTCTATGAACCCTCAAAACATTGTTTTTATAACTTCCAGTTCCGAGAATATTTTGCTCCCAGAAATCGGTAATAATCGGAATGTGAGTAGTCAGATCAATCTTTGCGACTTCGATAAAAATAAAGTTAATTCTACCATCCGCTAAAAGTTTTTGATAAAAAGTCGTCATTAAAAAAAATAAGTCCGCTCTTGTTGTAATGTCTTTCATGATAATTTATTAAAAATAAGCAATCCTTTCAACAAGAAGACTTGTATGAAAGGATCGCTATTATTTATTAAAATAAGAAAGGTTTAGCTTTCCATATATGCTTCGATAGGAGCACAAGAGCAAATTAAGTTTCTGTCACCATACGCATCGTCAACGCGGCGAACTGAAGGCCAGAATTTATTATCCATAATATAATCTAATGGGAAAGCAGCTTTCTCTCTAGAATATGGAAGACCCCAATTGTCTGCTGTAATCATTGGCAAAGTATGAGGTGCGTTTTTAAGAACATTGTTTTTATCCTCAATTGTACATTCTTCAATTTCTTTACGAATAGAAATCATTGCGTCACAAAAACGATCTACCTCTTCTAAGTCTTCACTTTCTGTAGGCTCAATCATAAGTGTTCCAGCAACAGGGAATGATACAGTAGGCGCATGGAAACCATAATCCATCAATCGTTTTGCAATATCTGTAACTTCAATTCCTTTTTCTTTAAATGGACGACATTCAATAATCATTTCGTGAGCAGCGCGACCCATTTCTCCAGAATATAGAGTAGTGTAGTGTTTCTCTAACCTTGATTTGATGTAATTGGCATTTAGAATCGCCATTTTAGTTGATTTCGTTAAACCTTCACTACCTAACATTGTGATATATCCGTAAGAAATAAGACAAACTAGTGCAGATCCCCAAGGAGCTCCAGAAATTGCTGTAATAGCATTCTTTCCACCTGTAGGAATTAATGGGTTTGTAGGTAAGAACTGTACTAAGTGTTTTGCAACACAGATTGGTCCCACACCTGGTCCACCACCACCGTGAGGAATAGCAAATGTTTTATGAAGATTCAAGTGACAAACGTCTGCGCCAATTGTTGCAGGATTTGTAAGTCCAACTTGTGCATTCATATTTGCACCATCCATATATACTTGTCCTCCATTGTCATGGATGATTTGTGTAATTTCTCTAATAGCAGATTCAAAAACTCCGTGAGTAGATGGATACGTTACCATTAGACAAGCAAGGTTGTCTTTATATTTTAATGCTTTTTCGCGTAAGTCTTCTACATCAATGTTTCCATCTTCAGTAGTTTTTGTAACTACAACTTTCATCCCAGCCATAGTTGCAGTAGCAGGATTTGTTCCGTGTGCAGATGCTGGGATTAAAGCGATATCTCTATGGTGTTCTCCGTTTGCTTGGTGAAAAGCGCGAATGACCATCAGACCGCTATATTCTCCTTGAGCACCAGAATTGGGTTGCAAAGTTGTTCCTGCAAATCCTGTGATCACATTTAATTGATGTTCTAGTTTCGAAAGCATTTCATGATATCCAGCTGCTTGCTCAATTGGAGCAAATGGGTGAATATTGTTCCATCTTGGGAAACTTAATGGCAACATTTCTGCTGCTGCATTTAATTTCATAGTACAAGATCCTAATGCAATCATCGAATGATTTAAAGCTAAATCTTTGCGCTCTAATTTTTTAATATAACGCATCAAAGATGTTTCTGAACGGTATTTTTTGAAAACTTCGTGTTGCAAAAAGCTACTGCTTCTTTGTACTCGCTCAGGGATATTTTGTTCTTTATCGAACTCAGTAACTTTAATTGTTTCTTTTAAAGTTGCTTCAGAGAAAATTGCAAGAATTTCATTTACATCATTAACAGATGTAGTTTCGTTAAAAGCTATTACCACTGTTTCTGAATCAGGGTAATAGAAATTAACTTCTTTAGCTTCCGCTAATTTCTGAATTTGTGCTGCATCAGTTTTTAATACAATTGTATCAAAGAATGCAGTATTTGTCTGGTAGATTCCCAGTTTGTTAAATTTGTTGGCTGTAGTAACCGCTGCTGCGTGAACTTTGTTTGCAATATTCGTTAGTCCGTCAGCACCATGATATACAGCATACATTCCAGCCATAACAGCTAGTAATACTTGTGCAGTACAAATATTTGAAGTTGCTTTTTCACGTTTGATATGTTGCTCACGTGTTTGTAGTGCCATGCGCAAAGCACGATTTCCATTTGCATCAATTGATACTCCAATGATACGCCCTGGCATACTTCTTTTATGTTCTTCCTTAGTAGCAAAAAATGCTGCGTGAGGACCTCCATAACCTAATGGAATACCAAAACGTTGTGTAGTTCCTACAACAACATCAGCACCCATTTCTCCCGGAGAAACCAATTTTGTAAGACTTAAAATGTCTGCCGCTACTGCTACTTTTATGTTTTTAGATTTAGCTTCAGAAATAAATGATGCATAATCATGAACCTGACCGTATTTTCCAGGATATTGAAGTATCGCTGCAAAAAACTCATCAGAGAAATCAAAGTTTTCATGATTTCCTACAACAAGCTCAACTCCAATAGGTTCTGATCTTGTTTGTAATACTGATAAAGTTTGTGGTAGAATTTCTTCCGAAACAAAAAGCTTGCTTACGTTATTTTTCTTTTGCTCGCGTGTTCTTACGTCATAAAGTAAAGCCATTGCTTCAGCTACAGCTGTACTCTCGTCCAGTAATGAAGCATTTGCAATCTCCATTCCTGTAAGTTCGATTACAGTTGTTTGAAAGTTTAATAGAGCTTCCAAACGACCTTGAGCAATTTCTGCTTGATAAGGTGTGTAAGCTGTATACCATCCTGGATTTTCAAAAACATTTCGCTGGATAGCCGCTGGCACTACTGCTGCGTGATATCCAAGACCGATATAAGATTTGAAAACCTTGTTTTTATTTCCTAATGCGTGAATGTGATTTAAATATTCATACTCTGACATTTCAGGCTCTAAGTCCAAAGGAGCCTTAAGTCTAATGTCATCAGGAAGTGTTTCATATACCAATTGTTCTAATGAATCCACTCCTACAGTCTTAAGCATGTGCTGAATATCTGTATCTCTAGGGCCAATATGTCTTAAAGCAAAAGCATCTGTTTTCATATTATCAAGCGTGTTGTTTTTAAGCATGCAAAAATACCGCTTTTAAATCAAATGCTATTTGATTTTTAACATTGATTTTCAGTAATTGGAAAACTAATCAACTTCGCTTAAGCGGTTTGCTTATTTTTACCGAATGAAAATACTTCATAGCGTCTTCAATTTCTATTTGCAAAGTAGCCTGCATGTTGCTTTGGCAGTTTATGCATTGCTGCAAATGACGCAGCATATGTTTGATATACAAAATGATAGCATTAGTGGGTATTTTGCTTTCTTCGGAACAGTTGTAGGATATAACTTTGTAAAATATGATGCGCTTACGCGAAAAAAAGGGCTAAAATTCAGTCGTAAGATCAAAGCTATCGTGATTTTGAGCATACTATCTTTTGCGGCAGCAATCTACTTTTTCTTCAAACTAAGAATTCAGACGCAAATTATTTCGTTTATAGTATTAGTACTGATACTGCTTTATACGCTTCCGTTTTTTCCGAATAGGCGAAATGCGCGAAATTGGGCAGGAGTTAAAATTTATATTGTTGCTTTATGTTGGGTTGGTGTAACCTTGTTACTGCCTTTGCTAAATGCTGAGGTTGATTTTGGTATTGATGTGCTTTGGAAATCACTGCAACGCTTTATTCTCGTCTTTGTCTTAATTCTGGTTTTCGAAATAATTGATTTGGCATTAGATGATCCGCATCTTCAAACAGTACCTCAGCAGATAGGAGTTCGAAACACAAAACTTCTTGGAACGTTTTTACTGATTCCGTTTTACTTTCTAGAATTCCTGAAGACGGTTGTCAATTATGAACAGCTAGTAATTAATTTGGTATTGGTAACAATCTTAGGATTATTTTTAATGAATGCTTCACAAACTAAAACACGATATTACACTTCCTTTTGGGTCGAAAGTGTTCCAATTTTATGGTGGGCGATGGTCTTGCTTGCTCATTATTTTGTTGGGTAAAATTCTTCTTTTAGCGAAAGAAAAAATTAGAATAGGGCACAAAAAAAAAGAGGAGCTCGATATTTTCGAAACTCCTCAATTTTATAAAAATAAACTTTTATTCTAATAATCCCGCTCTCTTCAGCAAAGCATCTGGTTGTGGCTCTTGACCTCTAAAGTTTTTATACAAAGTCATCGGATGATCTGTACCTCCCTGTGACAATATGTTGTCTTTAAATTTCTTAGCAATATCTTCATTGAAAATTCCATGAGCTTGAAAATATGCAAATGCATCAGCATCCAAAACTTCGGCCCATTTGTAGCTGTAATAACCTGACGAATACCCACCCTGAAAAATATGGGAAAATGCAGTACTCATTGCATTTTCAGCAACATCTGGATATTGCAAAGTTTCTGCAAACTGTGTAGTTTCAAAAGCTTTAAGATCTTTGATTTCTGAAGGATCAGCACCATGCCAGCCCATATCTAGAAGTCCAAAACTAATTTGTCTCATGGTAGCCATTCCTTCTTGAAAACTTGCGCTCTCCTTAATTTTGACTACATATTCTGAAGGAATAATTTCTCCTGTCTGATAATGTTTGGCAAATATGGCAAGCGCTTCCGGCTCGTAGCACCAGTTTTCTAGAATCTGACTTGGTAATTCGACAAAATCCCAGTAAACAGATGTTCCTGATAAATTTGGATAGGTCGTGTCTGCAAGCATTCCGTGTAATGCGTGGCCAAATTCATGAAACAAAGTTGTAACCTCGTTAAATGTCAGTAAAGATGGTTTTGTCGCCGTAGGTTTTGTAAAATTACAAACGATTGAAACGTGCGGTCGTTCATTGATTCCAGATAATATAAATTGAGATTTATAAGATGTCATCCAAGCGCCATTGCGTTTTCCTTTTCTTGGAAAGAAATCTGTGTAGAAAATGGCTACCAATTTTCCGGTAATATCTTTTACTTCAAAGGTGCGAACATCTTCGTGGTATTTGTCAATGTCAAATTGTTCAATAAATGTAAGTCCGAATAATCTTCCTGCGATTGTGAAAGCACCATCAAGCACATTTTTCAGTTTGAAATATGGTTTTAGCTTTTCGTCATCAAGCTGAAATAACTGTTGTTTTAATTTTTCAGAATAGTAAGCGCCATCCCATTTTTGAAGCTGGTCAATTCCATCAAGGTCTTTTGCGAATTTTGTGAGTGTTTCAAATTCACGTTCAGCCGCTGGTTTTGCTTTTTCTAAAAGTTCTTCCAAGAATGATTTAACTTTCATCGGATTTTCGGCCATGCGTTCTTCGAGGACAAAATCAGCGTGCGATTTGTATCCTAAAAGTTTCGCTCTTTCAAAACGTAATTTTGCAATTTTGAGAACTATTTCTTGGTTGTCAAATTCATTTCCCTGAAAAGCTCTTCTTCCCGATGCAATGGCAAGTTCTTTACGCAACTCCCGATTGTCAGCATAAGTTATAAACGGAATGTAGCTTGGGTAATCTAAAGTGATAATCCAACCTTCTTTGCCCTCTAATTTTGCTAATTCGCGCGCTGCTTCAATTTCACCGTCTGGAAGTCCTGATAGATCCTGCTCATCAGTAATATGCATTTGGTATGCATTCGTTTCTTTAAGAACATTCTCTCCAAACTCCAAACTTAAACTAGATAATTCTTTGTCGATTGCACGCAGTTTTTCTTTGTCCGCATCATTTAGATTTGCTCCATTTCTTGAAAAACTTTTATATGATTTGTCGAGAAGTGTTTTTTGCTCGGTAGTAAGATTAAGAGATTCTTTTGAGTCGTAAACTGCTTTTACACGCTCAAATAATTTGGCGTTAAGCATAATGTCATTGCTAAATTCTGATAATAAAGGCGAAACTTCTACAGCGATTGCTTGAATTTCGTCATTGGTCTCAGCAGAATGCAGATTGAAGAAGATACTCGAAATTCTGTCGAGGATACTTCCGCTATAGCTCATTGCTTCAATCGTATTTTCGAAAGTAGCTTTTTCTTCGCTATTAGCGATTGCATCTACTTCGGCAGCAGCGAGTTTTATTCCTTCTTTAAATGAGGGTAAGAAATCCTCGGTTTTTATTTGAGAAAATGGCGCAGTATTGTGCTTGGTCTTAAACCATTGAGTTAATACGTTCATTTGTTTGATTTTTTAAATTTGATTGTGTCTCACAGTATCAGAAGAACGATGTACAGCATCAGCTAAAGCTATTTTGAAATCGACGATTCTCTGCTGCACTTCTGCATCGTGAACACCGATAATTTGTGCTGCAAGAATTCCCGCATTTTTGGCGCCGTTAAGTGCAACTGTCGCTACAGGAACACCGCTAGGCATTTGCAGAATAGACAAAACGCTGTCCCAACCGTCAATACTATTGCTAGATTTTATTGGAACTCCAATTACAGGAAGAGGCGTGATTGATGCAACCATTCCAGGTAAATGTGCGGCTCCACCAGCTCCGGCGATAATCACGCTGATTCCATTTACATGAGCTTCCCGACTAAAGGCGAATAATTTTTCTGGTGTTCTATGTGCCGAAACAATATCTACTTCAATTTCGATATGAAGTTCTTTCAATACATTTATCGCTTCCTGCATTACGGGCATATCTGAAATGCTACCCATTATTACTGCTACTTTCATAATCGTCAATTATTTTGTTGTGCTTATTTTGAGGGTCAATTATTTACTAATAACTCGAATCGTTTTCTTAACATTTCCGGCAATATTTCTCGCTTCATCCATGTTTTCGTGAACTATTGTTACGTGTCCCATTTTGCGGAAAGGTCTTGTTTGTCTTTTTCCGTAAATATGTGGTGTAACTCCATCGATTGCGAGAATTTTTTCGATGTTTTCATAAACTACTTCGCCGGTGAAACCTTCTTCCCCAACAAGATTTACCATAATTCCAGCAACTTTACTTTTGGTACTTCCCAGGGGTAAATCTAAGATTGCTCGTAAATGATTTTCAAATTGTGAGCAGTAACTAGCTTCAATAGAATAATGTCCAGAATTGTGTGGACGAGGAGCGACTTCATTGACGATGATTTCATCATCTTGAGTTTGAAACATTTCAACGGCCAAAAGTCCAACGTGATCAAAATGTCTGGATACTTTCATTGCAATTTCCAAAGCTTTTTGAGCCACTTTATCATCAATTCGGGCAGGACAAAGAACGTATTCCACTTGATTGGCTTCTGGGTGAAACTCCATTTCTACTACAGGATAGGTTTCGATTTGCCCTGACGGATTACGAACGACGATTACCGCAAGTTCATTTTTGAAGTCAATCATTTCTTCGGCTATGCAATCAGCAGAAGAAAGTCCTTCAAGATCTTGAATATTGCGAACGACTTTTACGCCGTTGCCATCGTAACCAAATTCGGCAGCTTTCCAGATAAAAGGGAATGTTTGTGTATTGTTGTTAATGGCAGCTTTTAGTTCGTTGATTGATTTAAATCGGCTATAAGCTGCGGTCGGAATATTATTCTTGGTATAAAAATCTTTCTGGATTCCTTTATGTTGAATTTGCTCTAAAGTTGCTGGTGAAGGGTAAACCTTAAGACCTTCTTTTTCAAGTTGCTTTAGAGCTTGGATATTGACTAATTCTATTTCGAAAGTTAGAACATCTACTTGTTTTCCGAAATCGTAGACTGTCTGGTAATCCATCAAATCTCCCTGAAAGAATTGATTGCAAGCAAACTTGCCGGGAGCTTCGTTACTAGGGTCGATAACATAAGTCTGAATATCAAATTTGCGAGTTTCTGCTAGCAACATTTTGCCCAATTGCCCGCCACCAAGGATGCCTAATTTAAAATCACAAGAAAAATAGTTCATAAAATTCAATTTTCACAAAGATACTTTTTATAGATATAAACGGAAATACTTTGCGGTTTTCTTTCTCCGACTTTCAGAATAATTTAGGACTGTGAGATTGTAAAAAATCTTTATAAAAGCCACTTATTTCTCTAAAGCGATCCATTATCTGATTTTAATGGTAAAAATTGTTTGACGGCGGAAAGTATACGCAGTCAAATTTTTGTTAGGACAAGCTTAAACTATAAAAGAGGTGATTCATATGAATTATTTATGTCTGCCACTTTTATTTTCTTCTGCATCCCAATCTTTGGTGCTGTCGTTTTGGTCTCTTGTATCCAGTCGCTCTTCATCGGTAGTATCAAATTCTTTTTCTCTTGCTTGCTTAAGTGCCGACTTTTTTTGTTTTTCTTCTTTCTTATTTATTTCCATTTTGAGTGTGTTTTTTGGATTACTACCAAAGATACGCAATATTTGAAAGAACAAATAATACAACTTGCAAGGTCTTGTAAGCTGGTCACTTTTAGCCGTGATAGTACTGGAAATCCCGCAGGCAGCAGGGCTATTTTTTCCTGTCTTAATAGAGTGACCGAAGGAAACTCCTATTATGACATTGAAAAAAAGCCTTGCAACGAGGAATTGCAGAGAATAGCACGAGTAGCTCCTAACAAAAAATAGATAATGTGATTAAAATCAAAAAAGCCGGACTAACATATAAATGCTAATCCGACTTTTTTATCTTGAGAGAATTCTAATAAAGACCTATCGCTCACTTTTATAAATAAAATTACTACTTGAAGGTTCAAAAGTTGTCCAATTGATTCCAAGAGTATACTCTATAGATTTTTTGAGAGTTGCAAAGGTTGTCGACTTGGTTACGTAGAAACTAGCACCCATGTCCAGACTTTTACTCACACTTTGCTCATCGCTAGAAGTGGAGAAAATCACTACCGGTATGTCTTTCAAATCTAAATTATTTTTCAATTCTTGAAGCGCATCAAATCCGTTTTTACCTGGCATGTTTAAGTCTAGGAAAATTACTTGTGGAATTGGCGGCGGACAATCAAGGGCACCCAAAAGACTATCAACGTTATTATGGGTGTGTAATTGAATATTACCAGTTAGAGAGTCGGTTACATCTCTAAAGAAATCTAAATCATCTTTATCGTCATCTGCATAAAAGATAACATATTCATTGTTGTTCATAGGGTGTCTTTTTCATAATCAAATGTAATACAATTTTGTTGCCTTTTTGAAATTTAGCATGAAAAGCTATTTTTTGAAAAACTATATAGTAAATATAATTAAAAAGTAAGAAAACTAGCTATGTTTTTGTATTTCTTTTGAATTAAAATTAAAGAACTACTCCATTCTATGGTTAATATGTTAGTGAGTTTATAGGAATTTCGGTCTCAAATATTTTATAAGAATGTCAATTATATGCTTTTATCGTGCATCTTACTCAATACTAATTCAGTATATTTGCGAACTATTCAAACTTATATTACGAGTGATACAAATTCACGATAAACATTTTGTTCCGTTTATTTCACGCAAAGAACTCGACTTTGCTGTCGCTACTATGGCAAAACAGGTTGAAAATGACTTTGCTGACGAGGTTCCAATATTTGTGGGAGTTTTAAATGGTGCGTTTATGGTAGTTTCAGATTTTATGAAGCATTACAACAAGCCTTGTGAAGTGAGTTTTGTAAAAATGTCTTCATATGAAGGTACTGTGACTACAAATCAAGTCAAAGAATTAATAGGTTTAAATCAAGATCTTAGTGGTCGGTCTGTAATAGTTATTGAAGATATTGTAGATACTGGAAATACTGTGGCAGAGCTTAAGACAATATTTAAAGCGAAAGGTGTGAAGTCTTTTAAAATTGCAACACTATTTTTTAAGCCTGATGCATTTTTACAAGACATCAAACTTGATTATGTCGGGATTCGTATTCCAAACAAATTTATTGTAGGATATGGTCTTGATTATGACGGTTTGGGTAGAAATTTACCAGAAATATATCAATTAAAAGAATAAAGAATTGCCGTAAATAAAAGCAGTAATTCTATAAATATAAACAGCATTAACTATTTTAAATTAGCAATGATTAATATCGTCTTATTTGGCAAGCCTGGAGCCGGCAAAGGAACGCAAGCACAATTTTTAAAAGAGAAATATAATTTAATTCACATTTCTACTGGAGATGTATTTAGATATAATTTGAGTAATAATACAGAATTAGGTCAATTGGCAAAATCTTATATGGATAGCGGCGAACTTGTTCCAGATTCTCTAACTATAAAAATGCTTGAGGATGAAGTAGACAATCATCCTGATACGGCTGGTTTCCTATTTGATGGGTTTCCTAGAACTATTGCGCAAGCAGAAGCTTTGGACAAGTTTCTATTAAAAAAAGGTTGGGATGTTACCGCGACAATTGGACTTGAAGCTCATGACGATGTTTTAGTACAGCGAATTTTAGAAAGAGGAAAAACTAGTGGCAGACCTGATGATCAAGATGAAGCAAAAATAAGAACAAGATATGCTGAATATAATCAGAAGACATCACCGCTAATCAACTATTACAATAACCAAAATAAATACTACCCGATAGACGGGATTGGGACGGTTGCTACTATAACTTCGCGATTAAGTGAAGTCATAAATACGCTATAAGCCGCCCGAATCAACCATGGAGATAGCATTAATATTTTTTCTTATAATCCTCAATGGTGTTTTTTCGATGTCGGAAATAGCACTAATTTCAGCCCGTAAAAGCAGGCTCGAATCTTCTGCCAAGAAGGGAAACCGAAGTGCGAAAATCGCTTTGGATCTGGCAAATTCACCAAATAAATTTCTCTCAACTGTCCAAATAGGTATTACACTTATCGGAATTCTTACTGGACTTTTTTCTGGTAATAAAATAACAAGCGATGCAAAAGAATTCTTTTCGCGCTTTGATGCATTTGCATATTATTCAGATTCTTTCGGAGTTGTAACGGTTGTTGTAATTTTAACTTTTTTCTCATTGGTACTCGGCGAACTTGTTCCAAAAAGAATAGGACTTAGTCATCCTGAAAAAATTGCAGTAGCAGTTGCATTACCTATGAAATTTGTCTCGGTGGTGACCGCGCCATTTATATGGTTACTTACTGTTTCGACAGAATTTCTTCTAAAAATAATGATGATCCGTCCAAATGCTGAAGGTAAGATTACCGAAGAAGAAATTAAGGCAATCATCAAGGAAGGAACTGAAGGCGGAGAAGTGCAAGAAATTGAGCAAGATATTGTAGAGCGTGTATTTCATATTGGAGACAGGAAAGTCAACTCTTTAATGACGCACCGAAAATATGTGGCATTCCTGCCAAAAGATGCAACTAAAGAACAAGTAAGAGAACTAATTGGTCGTGAACTGCATTCGGTATATCCAGTGTATGGTGAAGATTTCGACGATATTGTTGGTGTCGTGAGTTTAAAAAGTATCTTCAGTAATTACGATGATGAAAACTTCTCCTTGGCGAATTTAATTAAGGAAGCGCCTTTTATAATGGAGCAAACTACAGCATACAAAGCACTTGAAAATTTTAAAGTAAGTGGTGTGCATTATGCATGCGTGAGCGATGAATACGGAGATTTTCAAGGTATGATTACTCTAAATGATATTCTTGAAGCACTTGTAGGTGATGCATCTGAATTTTATAAAGAAGACTTTAAACTGGTTGAACGCGAAGATGGTACTTGGCTTGTAGATGGTCACTATTCTCTGCACGACTTTTTGACCTACTTTGAACTTGATGATCTTATCAATGAATACGATGTTACGACTTTGAGTGGATTGATAATGACCGAGCTTTCTTTTATTCCAAAAGAAGGTCAGAAATTACTCTGGAACGATTATGAACTAGAGGTTATAGATATGGACGGAGTCAAAATTGACAAAGTTATGGTTCGGAAATTAAATGAAACCGAAGATTAAATTTTAAATACATATTCGGCATCTATATGATGTGGGATTACAAAGATATGACAGAAGGAAATTTTGTAGATTACGTAAAAATATATGTCTCTTCAGGCAAGGGTGGAAAAGGTTCTACTCACTTGCATCGCGAAAAATTTATTGAAAAAGGTGGTCCCGATGGTGGTGACGGAGGTCGTGGTGGCCACGTGTATCTTGTAGGGAATAAAAGTCTGTGGACATTGTTTCACTTAAAATTCGCGAGACACGTAAAAGCGGGTCATGGCGGAGACGGTGGAGGTGATAGAAGTACCGGTGCTGATGGAGAGGACAAATATATTGATGTTCCCTTAGGAACTGTAGTTCGCGACAAAGAGACCAACGAAATATTATTCGAAATTACCGAAGACGGTGAAAAGAAAATTGTTGCCAAAGGTGGAAAAGGTGGTTTAGGAAACTGGCATTTTAGAAGTTCGACAAACCAAACGCCAAGATATGCGCAGCCAGGACTTCCTTCAGAAGAAATGGATATGATTCTTGAACTGAAAGTTCTTGCAGATGTAGGACTTGTAGGTTTTCCGAATGCTGGAAAATCAACTTTGCTTTCTGTATTGACTTCCGCGAAACCAAAAATTGCTGATTATCCTTTTACAACTTTAAAACCAAATTTAGGAATTGTTGCTTACCGTGATTTTCAATCATTTGTAATTGCTGATATTCCTGGAATTATAGAAGGTGCGGCGGAAGGAAAAGGATTAGGACATTACTTCCTAAGACATATCGAACGAAACTCAACTTTATTGTTTCTCGTTCCCGCTGATGCTGATGATATTCGAGGAGAATATGATATTCTTCTTAATGAATTGACAAAGTACAATCCAGAAATGCTTGACAAAGAGCGCATCGTTGTAATATCCAAATGTGATATGCTTGACGCGGAATTGCAAGCAGAAATGAAAACGCAGCTTGACAAAGACTTTGATGGTATACCATATATGTTTATTTCATCGGTAGCACAACAGGGGCTGACGGAGTTGAAAGATAAATTATGGCAGATGTTAAATACAGATTCTTAAAAATCAATTAGCATAAAAAAAGGAGTTCAAATTATTTTTGAACTCCTTTTTTATTTTTATTTATCTCTATATTCTAATTCCAAATTCCCAATTTGTAATATCCATTTCCTAATACCTAATCTCTAACTTCTACTTAGTCATCACTTTCACAGAAATTCTTCTGTTTTGTGCTCTTCCTTCTTCAGTAGAATTGTCTGCAATTGGATCTGCAGATCCATACCCTTTGGTGGTGATTCTATCTCTGCTAACTCCCAAAGCGATTAATGCCGCTTGACACGATTCAGCTCTTTGAGTAGATATTTTGCTGTTGATTGCTTTGTCACCAGTATTATCTGTGTAGCCACCTAATTTTAAAGTAGTATTTGGATATGCTTTCATAATAGCGGCAATGTTATCCAATTGTTTGTCAGAACTTGCTGTAAGGCTAGTTTTTCCGGTTTCGAAATAAACACGATCGAAAGTAATCCAATCACTTTCTTTAGCATTGCCATCATTGGCTTCCGCAAAATCAACCAGTTTATTTTCAACCGAATTCTCTCCAATTACCAAACGTTCTCCGTCTTTAAGTTTTCTAGTTCCTTCTGGTCCGATGTCAATTATGTAATTTCCTGAAGCATCAAGTGCTCCGGCTGTTGCCACAAATGCATCTTTTATCTTTTCTCCAATGGTATCAAGGTTTGCCGAAATGCTATCTTGCGCAACTCCAGCTACCATTTCCTCTCTCGCACAACCAGGTTTTCCTGCCAACCACCAAAAAAGAATAATTATTATCGCCAGTGGAATAAACCAGCGCAAAAATCCGCCATTTTCTTGTTTGGCTTTTCCGAAGAAAGATTTTCTGGTTTCTATCACTGTTCCATCGGTAAACGGAATTGTTTTGTCTGGTAGGTCAGTAGTGTCCATCTGGTGTGTTGCACCTAGATTTAGTTTCGATTTTATATTTAGCGGAAGCGCAGCATTTATATCAGCTCTACTTTCTGCAATAGCGATTGTTAGGTCTTGCGTATTCCATTTTTTGTCAAACATCATTTTGCTGATGTAACTTCCAATTACCGGAACAATCATCGCAAATAAACTGATTGACTTTTCTTTATCAATTCCTGTTGCCAACGCTAACTCTCCGCACAAAGCATCCTCTTCGCCAGAAAAGAAATCAGCAATCATCTTTTTTCCGTCTTCGATTAGGGTTTTGTCATCTTGATTCAAACGAAAATCGGCGTCGAATTCTTCGGATTGATTATTTGGTTGTAAAGTGATGAAATGAGATTCATCTCCTTGTTTAATTCCATTTTTTAAAATTCCCGCTAAAACCGCTGGAATTGCAAAATTAAATGCGGTGCGAACTTCCTCGTCGCTACCACCAATTCTCTGACTTATTCTAGCAACCGCTCGGCCGCTTACTTCGTTTCTTAATGTGTCAATCAAATTCATAGTTTTATTTTCTTTGGTTTGTAAGTAATTCAATAATTAAAAGCTGATTCAGACTTTTACAACTCAATTGCTGTCAAAATTATTTCTCAATCTATGGGTTGGTGAGGCACATATATCTGATAACTATCAAAATTTTATAGCTGATAAATTTAGGCTTATTAATTCAAAAACGCCAGAGCAGGATTATAATATTAACTTAAATAAATCTTGGAACTGATTAAGATGTTGACTTCGAAACAACTATTATTTAGTACTTAAAAGTGAAGTTTCCAGCAAAGGAATTTACAAAGATGGGAATTCTTCCTAATGGCATCAGAATTATTCTAAATTATAAGTTAAATAGTCTATCGAAGTATCAGTTTTCAGCATGCATTCAGCTAGTAATTAATAATAAGTTTTATATTCGCATCGCTGAAAAAACGAACTTGAAAAACAGTTTAAAAAGGCTAGTGTAGTAAATTGTACTATAATAATATAATCAAATTCAACAAAAACATGAAAAAAATTGTTTTATTTCTTGCCATGTGCCTTATGGCATTTCCTGTAAAGGCAGATGAAGGTATGTGGTTTTTAATGTTCATTGATCGCCTTAACCAACGTGATATGGAAAAAATGGGTCTGCAACTTACCGCAGAAGAAATCTACAGCGTCAACAATCACAGTTTAAAAGATGCTATCGTTCAATTCAACGGAGGTTGTACAGCTGAGATGGTTTCAAAAAGCGGACTTGTACTTACAAACCACCACTGTGGATACGATGCAATTGCAGAATTGTCTAGTGCAGAACAAAACTATCTTAAAAATGGTTTTTGGGCAAAAGATATGGCTGCCGAAATGAAACCTAAATCACTTTATGTGCGTTTCTTCGTGCGTATGGACGATGTTTCAAAAAGAATTCTTGCCAAAGTCAATTCAAATATGACTGAAGAAGAAAGAATGAAAGCGATTCAACAAGAAAGTGCATTAATCGAAAAAGAAAATAGCGAAAATGGAAAATATACTGTTTCAGTTCGTCCTTTCTTTCAAGGAAATGAATACTACTACTTTGTATACCAAGATTTTCAAGACGTCCGTCTTGTAGGTACACCACCAGAAAGTGTTGGTAAATTTGGAGGAGATACAGACAACTGGGAGTGGCCACGTCACACAGGAGATTTCTCGATGTTCCGAGTTTATACAGACAAAGATGGTAATCCTGCAGATTATTCAAAAGACAACGTCCCTATGAAACCTAAGCACCACTTACCAGTGAGTCTTAAAGGTTTTGAAGAAAATGATTTCGCAATGATCCTAGGGTATCCAGGTCGTACAAACCGTTGGATGCCAGCTGGTGGAATTGAGCAAAACGTAAAGTATGCTTATCCTGCTTGGGTTGAAGGTGCAAAAACTGGAATGGACCAGATGAAAAAATACATGACCAAAGATGAAACAGTAAACCTACAGTATGCATCAAAATATGCATCTACTGCAAACTACTGGAAAAACCGTCAAGGAATGATTGATGCTCTTACTCAGCACAAAACTGCTAGTACAAAAGCAACAGAAGAAGCGAAATTCAATAAATGGGCAAACAAGAAAGCAAACAAAGCCAAGTACGGTGATGTTATGGCAACAATCAACAATTACTACACGCAAACAAACCTAAAAGCAAGTCACGATAGTTACCTAAATCAACTATTGAGAACGACTGCTTATGGAGTTAAACCGTACTCGCTTGGTAATGCTTTAATCCAATTTTACGGTGAAAATGAAGCCAAGCAAAAAGAAATGTTGCCGCGTATAATGCAGGCTATTGATGATACTTATGGTGAATTTTATGCACCATTAGAGAAAGATGTACTTACTGCGCAATTAAATCTATATACTACAAAAGGAGCAGCTTACGGACTTCCACCATTTGTAGAAGCAATGAAAAAAGGAAATTACGGAGACTTCAAACAAGACGTAGAAAACCTTCTTGGAAATAGCATCTTTACGACCAAGGAAACGTTGATGGCTTTTATGAAAGATCCTAAGCCAGAATTAATAGAAAAAGATTACTTATTCAGATTGTCAACTGCGCTTATCACACAATTACGTGCTGAGACAGCAATGCAAAAACAACTTGCAGACAACTATTCTAAATCATTCCGTCTGTTGGTGGAAGGACTTAGAGAGTCAAAACTGAATACTATCCAATACCCAGATGCTAACTCAACTTTGAGGCTTACCTATGGTAAAGTGATTTCACTTCCTGCAGACAAGAAAAATGATGCAAAGGTAAATTACTATACAACGATGGATGGTATGGTTAAGAAATACAAAAAAGGTGATCCAGAATTCGATATGCCTACAAAGATTATCGAAATGAACAAAGCTAGAGACTACGGTCGTTATGCAGACAAAGATGGTTATATGCCAATAAATTTCCTTACTGACAATGATATTACAGGAGGTAACTCAGGTTCGCCAGTACTGAATGGTAAAGGTGAATTGTTGGGAATTGCTTTTGATGGTAACATCGAGGCGATGGCTGGAGACGTTATCTTTGACCCAAAATTACAACGCACAATTAGTGTTGATATTCGCTACGTACTTTGGCTTATCGATAAATATGCAGGTGCAAAACACATCGTTGACGAAATGACGATTGTGGAATAACCTATAGAAATTTAAAGTTTCAAATCCGCCTTTCTTTTTTAAGATTGGCGGATTTTTTTTTGGGCGTGTCCCTTTTTATTTATTGGAAACAGATGATATAAAGCTTATTGCCGATAGTTACAATTTATTAAATTATGACGGGCTGCTTTACATAAGTTTTGTCGAAGTCGATCCTGCAAGTTCTGGTTTTCAAACTGCAAGTAGCGGTAACAGAATTTATTTTTGTTACCACCGTTTAGAAATTGTCAAAGCAACACTTGCTGAAAAGAATTTCCACAATTTCAAATAGCTAAAATATATTACAAAAGATCAGAAAATCAAATCGAAATTCATACAATCATAACAGCAAAGAGAAAATAGTTTGTGTGATGCTCTATTTTTTAGCCAGTTCTCAAAATCTACTTATTATTTGTTCCTAAACAAATTGCTCAAATAAATAAAGCTATTTTCTGTTCGCGCTGCAAGTAAATTTACCTCATAGATTAACCCACCAACTTGTTTTTCTCAAACTGTGATTACAGAATCTTAAAATTTGTTAGGTATATGTGAAAATTATTCTCTACGGTAATTTTATTTTACATTAGTGCCAACCTTCTAAATCAGAGAAACCAGAATCAATATGAAAAAAATTACTTTACTTCTTTTAATCTTTATCTGCACAAATTGCGTATTTGGACAAAATGATCTTACCGAAGTTGAAAAACTAGCAACCACAGCAAAAGTTTGGGGCTTTTTAAAATATTACCATCCTAAAGTTGCTAATGGAAAATATGATTGGGATAATGAACTATTTAAGATTTTGCCAAAGGTAAAAAGCAGCACTAATAAAGTAGAACTTTCTCAAGTTTATACTGAGTGGATTGATAATCTTGGAAAAATAAATAAATCAAAAAGATCAAACACAGTTGATGGAAAAGAATATTTCGACAAAAACTTTGATTTAGGCTGGATAGATAATACTAATTTTTTGACGAATGAATTATCTCAAAAATTAAGGTATGTTGAATCTAATAGACATCAGGGTAAAAAGAAGTATGCTGCTGTAGCTCACCGAAACGTTAAAAATATTCAAATTAAGAATGAAGTTGAATACAAAAATTTTGATTATTATAATGAAGATTTAAGGTTGCTCTCATTATTTCGTTATTGGAATATCATCGAATATTTTTTCCCATATAAATATCAAACCGATACCAACTGGGACGATGTTCTAAATAAAATGATTCCAAAATTTCTGAATGTAGCAAATGAAGAAGAATATCATCTAGCTATGCTTGAATTAATAGTAAGCGCAGATGATGCTCACGCAAATTTGGTAAATGACAAAACAAATAATTATTTTGGATATTTTTGGATTCCTGCATCTTTTAAATTAGTTGATAACACAGCGGTAATTACAGGATTTTATAATGATTCGCTGTCGAAATTAAGTGACTTAAAAATTGGTGACATTATTACTAAAGTCAATAATAAAGATATTGCAGAAATAGTTAAAGAAAGGGAGAAATATATAAATGGATCGAATCCTTCAAGCAAGATGAGGAATTTCTACTATGGCATTTTTAATGGTCAAAACGATTCTGTAGAAATTGAATATATTCGAGATAATCAAACTCATAACAAATCAGTCAAGCGATATTATTTTAAAGATTTCAATTATAAGTGGGCGAAGAATCTAGAACTTTACAATATATTGGATGGAAACATTGGGTACGTAAATATGGGAATTTTAGAGAGAAAGGATGTTGCCAACATAATGGAAAAATTAAAAGATACCAAAGCGATAATTTTTGACATCAGAAATTACCCAAAGGGAACATTGGGAACCGTTGGCAACTATATTATTTCGGAAAGAAAATATTTTTATAAATATACTTATCCCGATTTAGATTATCCTGGAAAATTTATTTGGAAAAATGGAGAGCGATATGGCGCAAAGGAAGGTTTAAAATATAAGGGGAAGGTCATTTTACTGGTAAATGAAGAAACGCAAAGTCACGCTGAATTTACAGCTATGCATTTACAAACTGGGGATCACGTTACAACTATTGGGAGTCAAACTGCTGGAGCAGATGGAAACGTCAGTGAGATTGAAATGGTGGGAGGTTATAAAACTTCTATTAGTGGAATTGGAATATTTTATCCCGATAATACAGAAACCCAGAGAAAAGGAGTGAAAATTGACCTAGAAGTTTTTCCAACAATTCAAGGGATAATTGATGGTAGAGATGAAGTTCTTGAAAAAGCGGTAAAGTTCATAAATTGATAAAAACGGAGCTGCGAAAATCTACTGCCATAAACTACTTCTAGTTTGACTCACTAGTTACCCGAAAAAACCACATTTTTTACCTCTCAAAAGCTACTGCTTCTTAAAAAAGATTAGTTTTACCAAGTCAATTAATTGTTCAAAATTAACGTATTTGGATGCCAACAAAACTGAAAAATTTAAAATTAGCATTATCCTATTTTTTTAATTTTGCTTTTATCATTAGTATTGTAGGACTGATTCTATTTGTTGCGGATTTTGGATTTGAGCAATCCCGACAATTTCAGCATTTTCTGATTGCATTTTATATTGTGGTACTAACCACAGGGGTAGTCGCGACCTTAATACGATATCTTATAAAATCAAAGTCGATAAAGCGGAGCGTTTTAATCTTTGACGGAATAACTGTATTGCTAACAGTGGTAATTTTACTGCTACATTTTTTTGGCGAATCACGTAGTACTTCTTTTTTCCACGATGATATTTGGGTGAAATTAGCGATTATTCTAACTTTTGTCAGAGAGTTCTCCGAGCAAAATATTTCTTATAAGCGTACTTTTTTAAACCCCGCTCAACTATTTGTCATCAGTTTTTTGAGCATAATATTTTTAGGGTCATTTCTACTAATGCTACCAAAAGCAACCTATGACGGAATTTCGTTTATTGATGCGTTGTTTACTTCGACCAGTGCGGTTTGTGTTACAGGATTGATTGTGGTCGATACCGCCACTCATTTCACCACTTTTGGGCAGTCGATTATCATCACATTAATTCAAGCTGGTGGTATCGGTATTCTAACTTTTGCTAGTTATTTCAGCTACTTTTTTAAAGGAAAAACATCCTACGAGAATCAGCTTACTTTAAGTAATATGACGGGCTCAAATAAAATTGGTGAGGTGTTTTCAACCTTCAAAAAAGTTATAATAATTACGTTGACCATTGAATTGTTTTCGGCAATTATCATATTTTTCACCCTCGATGAGAAACTGATTCCCTCTGTTTTGGGGCGTATGTATTTCTCAGCATTTCATTCAATTTCGGCTTTTTGTAATGCTGGTTTTTCTACCCTTTCCGCCAATTTATTCGAAGAAGGCTATAAATATAATTATCCATTACAGCTGATGATTATATTCTCTTTTGTCTTGGGTGGTCTTGGTTTTCCAATCGTTGTCAACTTAGTTCGATACGTAAGGTATTTTATAAAAAAGAAAATTGCCTTTTTCACTGGCGAAACTCAAGCCCACCAACCGTGGCTTTTAAATCTCAACAGTCGAATAACGCTTATTACAACTTCGATTTTAATTGTGGTGGGAACAGTTCTATTTTACATAAATGAATACTACAATACCCTTTCAGATCATGCCGGATTTGGTAAAGTTGTAACGGCGCTTTTTGGAGCGACAAGTCCTCGTACTGCAGGTTTCAATACCGTAGATATGACTACTCTTAACTTTTCGACCGCATTGCTGATAATTTTATTGATGTGGATTGGAGCATCTCCAGCTTCTACTGGAGGAGGTATCAAAACAAATACTTTTGCTATTGCCACGCTAAATTTTATAAGTTTAGCCAAAGGGAAAACCCGGATAGAGGTTTTTCGACGAGAGATAGCAGATATTTCCGTTCGACGAGCTTTCGCCACTATAACTTTGTCACTTGTGGTTGTTGGCACCGGAGTTATTATGATTTCGATATTTGATAGCGACAAAAGTTTGGTTAGCATTGCCTTTGAATGTTTTTCGGCATACAGCACAAGTGGATTAAGCATTAGTATAACGGCGGCTTTGAGTACTTATAGTAAAGTGGTAATCATCGTTATAATGTTTGTAGGGAGAGTCAGTATGTTAAGTATAATGATTGCCGTAATCAAAAAGGTAAAGCAGCATAATTATAGGTATCCAACTGAAGAAGTACAATTAATTAAAATGACAGCAGAATGAAATATATAATTGTAGGATTAGGAAGTTTTGGCGCATTTTTAGGGCAAAGACTTACTGCGCAAGGACATGAGGTTATTGGGATAGATACTAGTATGAGTAGGGTGGAGAATTATAAGGAAAAAATCTCGCACACCATTCAGATGGATGCTACTGACGAATACACTGTTGCAGGTCTGCCTTTAAAAGATACCGATGTTGTGATCATTGCCATTGGCGAAGATCAAGGAGCAAATGTGATGGCAACCGCACTTTTCAAGAATTTTAATGTTAAGCGATTGATCAGTCGATCTATAAATCCATTGCACGAAAAAGTTCTGCAAGCTATCGGCGTTGATGAGATTGTGCACCCAGAAGAAGAAACCGCTGAGCGATGGGCCAAGAAATTGTGTTTCACAGGAGTTGTTGATTCATTCGAATTGGGAGACGATTACAGTGTTGTAGAAGTCAACTTGCCCAAACACTATGAGGGCATAATCACTCGCGCCATCGATTTACGGGAGCGGTATAATTTATTGGTGTTGGCTACAATATCCAAAACAGAAATTAAAAGTACGATTGGTAAAAGCCGAAATATTAATAAGATAAAAGGGGTCACAAATCCAGATGACCTTCTTGACCTAGATGCTATTTTGATGGTTTATGGTCTAAATAAGGATATCAAAAAACTTCTCTTAGAGGAATAATTTATATCAGAGGTAAGCTTGAAGAAGACTCTACTCAGCGAGAATTTTAAAAAGCTTTTCCGAAATTCCAATTATGGTTTTTTGGGCGTGTCCCTTCGGGCCGGGCTGTCTGTTCCCAATCTTTGTTGTAGCTTTTGCTCCGCAAAGCCACAAGAAAGGATTTGCTTCGCCAGTTCGCAAAAGCTCGGGTCCACGCCCATCCCTCACGCGAGACTTGTGCTACCATTGAAATTATGTGGTTGAAAGAGATTTATAATTGCGCATTATTATAATGGAGTTGTGACTACGAGAAATCTTGTCATCTTGACAATTGAGACTCGAGCAAAGGGAACACGCGAAGCAAATCACTCAATTTCTCTTCTCTCAAACTTGTCATTTCGACGAAGGAGAAATCACATAATATTTGCTCGCAAACCTGAATAAATATTTTCCATGAAAACGATAGCGCGGATTTATAATCCGTGTCTAATTGCAGAAAGTCCCGTGAGGACGGAATTATTGTTAGTACTAATCAATTCTTAATAAATTTTTTAAATACCTTTCCATTTCCAGTCGAGATCTCAATTGTATAAATCCCTTTTGCAAGATGTTCTACATTAATCTCAGTATTGTTTTGAGCTAAAATCACTTTTCCTAAAGCATCAATAATACGCACTTGCTCAATTTCCGAATCGCTTTTT
>JBBSQV010000024.1:0-29526 GCA_038243675.1 Flavobacteriales bacterium | reverse complement strand
AGTTTTTGAAGCTGTTTTTTGCTCTTTGTGCATATAAGCAACTTTTGCAGTTTTTACCGAACCATACTTTTGGTCGTACTCTTTCTGCATTGCTTCTTGCGCAGCCATTTGCTCTTTCTTTGCCGCCGCCGCAGTTTCGGCCGCTATCTTATCATCATCTGCTTTACCTGCGAAGTAGGTGGTAAATATTCCTGCTGCGTCAAATTTCTTTGCAGCAGCACCATTTCTGTTTATTGTTACCTTAGTAATTACATCGTCTTGTGTAATAGCATTTACAACATCCATTCCTTCTACAACGTGGCCGTAAACAGTATGTTTTCCGTCAAGCCAAGGAGTTGCTTTATGCGTAATAAAAAATTGACTTCCGTTTGTTGCAGGGCCAGAATTTGCCATTGACAATATTCCACCTTTATCGTGCTTCAATTCTGTAATTTCATCTTTAAATTTATAACCTGGATCACCGCTCCCTGTACCAAGTGGATCTCCACCTTGAACCATAAAGTCAGCGATTACTCTGTGAAACTTTAGTCCGTCAAAGAAATGTAGTCCTTTATATTTTGGATCTACAGCAGTATTTGTACCTTCGGCAAGAGCAATAAAGTTGGCAACTGTAACCGGCGTTTTCTGGTATTCAAGTTCTAGAACAATAGGTCCTTTTGTAGTTTCCATTGTAGCAAATATTCCATCTGCTTTCTTACTATCTTTTCCTTTTTGAGCGTTTGCGCTTACCACTGTCGCAAGACAAAGTGCTATTAGTTTTAATCTCATTGTTTGTAATTTATAAATTTGTGTTTGTAGTTTATTTTTTATTTAATTATTTTTCTCCTTAAGTTTTACCGTAAATATAATATTGGCATTTGGTGGAATTGCATCTCCAGCGCCTTGCGGACCATATCCCAAATGAGATGGAATAAATAAAATTGCCTCATCTCCAATATTCAATTTTTCAAGTCCTTCAATAAATCCCGGAATCATTCCGTCTTTTTTACCCACTTTATAAGGAATTGGCTGATACATTCCAGCACTTTCACGTCGCGCATCAAACTTCCCGTATACTTTTGCAATTGAATCTGAACTGCTATCAAAAAGTTGTCCATTTTCTAGATAACCAGCATATTCAACAAATGCGGTACTTCCATTCTTTGGTTTTTGTCCGTTTCCTTTTTTGGTGATTTGATAACGCAATCCTGTTGAAGTTTTGTTTGCTTTCACTTTTATTGCAAGAAAATCTGCTGCAGTTTTTTCAAACAACTCCAAGTTCTTTTGTTGATTATCAATTTTTTCCTGCGTCGCCTGCTCAGCATTTTTTATCTGATTATCCTTGTCTGTCGCAACGTAATCGTTAAAAACTTTTACAGCATTAAATTTCTTTGCTTCTTCACCTTTGCGAATGATGTGGATGTTTTTGATGGCATCGCCCATCTGAATTTCATTTACAACTTTCATACCATCGCCAATAACGTATCCAAAAACGGTATGCTTTCCGTCAAGAAATGGAGTAGGAACGTGAGTAATAAAAAATTGACTTCCATTTGTTGCAGGACCCGCGTTTGCCATAGATAGTGTTCCAGATTTACTATGTGTTAGATCAGAAAATTCATCTTTAAATTTATACCCTGGACCTCCAGAGCCATCGCCCAATGGATCTCCACCTTGAATCATAAAACTTGGAATTACTCGATGAAATTGTAAGTTTTGGTAAAATGGTTTTCCTTTAAACTCTTCACTTACAAACTCATTTTTACCTTCGGCAAGAGTAACGAAATTGGCAACTGTAACTGGTGCTTTTGTAAATTCGAGAGTCGTAAGGATTGTTCCTTTTGAAGTTTCAATTTCGGCATACAATCCGTCGGGAAGATCGCCATATTCTTTTTTGCAAGATGCTAATGAAACAATACACAAAAGCATTAAAATTTTCTTTGTCATATCTGAGTAAACTAGTTGGTTGTAGATTTTGCAATTTTATTTAAAGTCACAGTATAGAGCAAGGGTACATTTCGGTCGATTCGTTTGTTATCTCCAAGATATCCGTAAGCCATGTGTGATGGGAAGAGGAATGTGATTTTCTCATTAACTTTCATCAACTTTATTCCGTGTCGTAGTCCCATAATTATATTTTCTTTGTCAATATGGTATACTTGTGGTTGAAGTTGAACTTCAGAATAAATAACATTGCCTTCTAAATCTTGAATTTCGTAAGTATAATTTACAACATCGCCACGAACCGGCGTAACATTGTCCGTGACGTTTTGATTTTGGTAGTAATACCAATATCCTTTGTTACTAGAAATATATTTTATCTCCGGATGGCTCTTTATAATTGAATCGATTTTCGCCTCTTCGCCTGCAACAAGTTTTTTATTGCGCTCTACAGATTCGGTCAGGAAAGTTCCCTCCGAATGTGACAAAGGTCTGCGTGGTCCTTGATGGTCTGCGCAAGAGAATAGCGTGCAGCCAATCAGTAAAACAGTTGTGATTTTTAAAATATTTCTCATGCTTCTATATTGTTTTCTGTCAAGATCTTTTCAAATCTTGCTGTCGTTTCTGGAACACTTAGTTCAGATTTTCCTCCCGCAGCATTTATATGACCACCTCCGTGAAAATAAGTTCTTGCGAACTCATTTACATTAAAATCATCTAGAGATCTAAACGAAATCTTTGTGATTTTTTCATCTGCATTTTCAATAAATATTGCTGCAAGGTTGATGCCTTTTATTTTTAAACAATAATTTACAATTCCTTCTGTATCACCTTTACTGTATTTGAAAAAGTCTAAATCTGCTTGCGTTAAAAATGTATATGCAGCATTGTGCTCCTTTAAAACTTTGATGTTTGTCAAAGCTTTTCCAAGTAGTTGAAGACTTTCAAAACTATTGTTATCAAAAAGATTGCTTTGTATTGTGCCACTGTCGATGCCAAGGTCTAGCAATTTTCCTGCCACTTGATGTGTCGTAGATGTAGTTGAGCTGTATTTGAATGATCCACTATCTGTTACTATTCCTGTATAAAGACAACTTGCAATTTCTTTATCAATAAGATTTGTTAGGTTTAAGAATCCAATAAAGTTATAGATCATTTCGCAGGTTGATCC
Source organism: Flavobacteriales bacterium (assembly GCA_038243675.1). Taxonomy (GTDB): domain Bacteria; phylum Bacteroidota; class Bacteroidia; order Flavobacteriales; family Flavobacteriaceae; genus Flavobacterium. The sequence goes on along the minus strand of JBBSQV010000024.1, from coordinate 26,435 downwards.
CATTTTTGGGTCAGAATACATGTATTTTGCGTAAGAATCTGGCATTTGATGATGATCGATCATCACAAATGGCGCTTTTAATGTACCTAGAATTTCTTGCATCTCGCCAGTACGGTGAAGTGCATTAAAGTCTAAAGTGAAGATTATTTCGCCGTCGTTCAATATCTTTTTGCCAGCGGTTTTGTCTTTTTCGTAGATAGCTACTTTTTCGGATTCTGGTAGCCACGCTAAGAAGTTTGGAAAATCATTTGGCGCTAGTACTGTTGTTGAATGTCCTAGTTTTTGTAGCAAAAGTGACAGCCCGAGAGTAGATCCCATCGCATCTCCGTCAGGACTTCTGTGTGGAATTATACAAATTTTCTTAGGCTCGGCGAGTAGGTTTTTTAAATCCTGAATATCATTTTCGTTCATACTTGCGAAGATAGTTTTTTTTGTCAAATTTTATGTTGGCTAGGGTGTTTTTAAGACTTTTGAGCCATTAATGTTGTCGTTTGTTTTTTTTCAACTTTCGTTGAAATAAGTTTGGTCACTAGCCCTGATAGCAGCAGACCCGAGCGAAGCGAACTGGCGAAGCAAATCCCGGAGGACTAAAGCTTATTTTTTTGCAGACATAAAAGAGCGACTAAAGGAAGCTCCTTTTATGGCTTTGCAAAAAATAGCTTTGGGCCGAGGAATTGCAGAGAATAGCAGGAAATAGCTCCTTAAAATATTTCAAAAACAAAATGCTGATGAAACCATAATTACAAATTTGCAATTGAAGTCTCATCAGCACTTTTATACGTTATTATTTAGAAGTCGCAATCACAAAATTTAGTTTGAGCTTAACGCCAATTTGCATTAAGTCTACTAAATCCTGCACTTTTAGGTCTGCGGGAATTCTAATTACTACTGTTCTGTCGTTGCTTGCATTTGTACGACCGATTAATTCTAATTCAAGCTGATCAAATTCGACTTGTGTCTTGTTCAGAAAGTACAATTTGTCGTCGGTAACAGATAATGTAAGGTGATCCTTGTTTGTTGATTCGTTATTATCTGCTTTTGGCAACGTTAATTTGATAACATTCGGATTGGCCAAAGTGGAGATAATAAGAAAGAATAAAAACAGGAAAAACATAATATCTGCCAAAGCCGATGTTGGTATTTCTGCCTTAAATCTTTTATTTCTCTTAATTGCCATCTGGTTCTTGTATAATATTTATAATTTCTAATGTCTGCTCCTGAACTCTTGCAAGATATCTGTCAATCATCATATTGAAAACGTGGTAGGCCGAATATCCAATTACTCCTACAATAAGTCCTGCACCACTACTAATCATTTTTTCGTAAAGTCCACCAGAAATAGTTTGGATATTCAAGTTTCCTGTAACTGAAATTGTGTGGAAAATTTTGATAACTCCAAGAATGGTTCCAACGAAACCAAGAATTGGAGCGATACCAGAGATAAGACCCAGATAACCAAGATTTTTCTCCATTTTTACGATTTCGATAGTTGCAGTCTTGTCCATAATAGCTTCGATCTCGCTGATTGGACGACCGATGCGTGACAGACCACTGGCCAAAATAACTCCTGTAGATGTATGCTCTCGCGTACATAATATCATGGCATTGTCAACTTTCCCGTTTTGCAGTTGCTGTCTAATGTCGCGTAAAAGATAAGGATCTTGTTTTGTTAATTTCGTGATAGACATATAACGTTCGAAAATGACGTAGATACATAGGAATAATAAGAGAATAATGGGGATTATCATCGCACCACCTTTCATAAGGAATTCTATGTAAGAAATGTTTTCGGTAATACCTACCTCTGTTGTGTCTGCAGCGGATGCTGCGGTAGCTAAAGTGTCAGCGACAGTTGCTGTTTGAAGCAGAAAATTTAAAATCGGCATACAGATTATTGTTTTGGTTTAGATTAGTTATCAGTTTTTTTAAAGGGTCAAAAATAAGTCAAATTTTGCGAAAGCTATCCAATCTTTCCTGAATAACGTACATATTTTATGTTAAGTATATTTGCGTCATTAATTACAGGCACGATATGTGCTAATATTGACTATTTTTGACCGTGATTTTTGCAATAAATCAGCACAATACGTGTTTTACAATTAAACCTTGGAAATTCTATTACATTGAAAAAATATTTCAGCATTCTTCTTCTATTAATAACGACCGTAACGCTGCAAGCGCAATTCGATAATACAAATCACTCAATGAATATTCCTGCAGCGCCTCCAACAAAGCCCAAATCGCCGGACCTACCGCCTTCTGCGCCTATTCCCGCACCGAAAGGAATGAGTCCTAGTATATATGATGATGCCTTTAAGCAAAATCGAACACTAACGATGCCCGATAAATTAAACTCGGGCTTTGGAAAAGATGAAAAATTTGCAAATCCAAGTCGAACAATCGAAAATAGAATGAACAGACCAGCACCTTCCAAAGAGAATAGTTATGTTGAGCGAAAAAACTTTTACCTTGGTGAAGTCAGGACTGATGCGGGTACTGTAAATGTTGTGTATCGAGATCACGAATATCCTGACGGCGATGTGATTCGAGTTTATGTGAATGGTAAAGTTGTAAAGGAGGCAGTTTTACTGGAAACAGAATTCCAAGGATTTTCTTTAGCACTAGAACCAGGTTTTAACCAAATTGATTTTGAAGCGGTCAATCAAGGAACTTCAGGACCTAATACTGCGGAATTTATTATTTATGACGATTACAAAAAAGTGATTTCTAGCAATAGATGGAATCTTGCCACTGGGTTTAAGGCAACAGTTATCGTTGTAAAGGAATGATTTTCAACTTAAGGAATTCAAAAAACTAAAAAACAAGATTTCTTGTTTTTCATTTAGAAAAATAAAAGTATTTTTGCGCATGCAACATAACGTACTCATCCTAGATTTTGGCTCGCAATATACACAGCTTATTGCACGTCGAGTTCGCGAATTAAATATATTCTGCGAAATTTTCCCATATAATAAAATTCCATCTGATCTTTCTTCGTTCAAGGCAGTGATCCTTTCGGGAAGTCCATTCTCTGTGAGAGCAGAAGATGCACCCCATCCTGATTTATCGGAGATACGAGGTAAACTTCCTTTGCTTGCAGTATGTTATGGTGCTCAATATCTTGCGCATTTTTGTGGCGGTGAAGTAGCTCCATCTACAATACGAGAATATGGACGTGCAAATCTTACCTTTATTAAGGAAGGTGAAAATTTCTTTGATGGCATTACGCACAATTCGCAGGTATGGATGTCACATAGTGATACAATTAAAACCTTGCCTACTAAAGCCGTAAAACTTGCAAGTACACACGATGTGGAAAATGCAGCTTATAAAATTGAAGGTGAAGAAACTTATGCAATTCAATTTCATCCAGAAGTATATCATAGTACTGATGGAAAGCAAATATTGGAGAACTTTCTTGTAAAAATTGCTGAAGTTCCACAAAACTTTACTCCAAACGCCTTTGCAGAAGAAATGGTTGAAGAACTGAAAGAAAAACTTGGTAACGACAAAGTTGTTTTAGGACTTTCTGGCGGTGTAGATTCTACAGTTGCTGCGGTTTTATTGAACAAAGCAATTGGGCCAAATTTATACTGCATTTTTGTAAATAACGGCTTATTGCGTAAGAATGAATTCGAAAGCGTTCTTGACCAATATAAAGATATGGGTCTAAATGTAAAAGGAGTTGATGCTTCCGATAGATTTCTAGACGCACTTGCTAATATTTCTGATCCTGAATTAAAGCGTAAAGCAATAGGACGTGTGTTTATCGAAGTTTTTGATGATGAAGCAAATGCACTTGAAGATGTAAAATGGCTTGCTCAAGGAACGATTTATCCAGATGTAATTGAATCTATATCTGTAAATGGGCCTTCGGCAACTATTAAGTCTCACCATAATGTTGGAGGATTGCCAGACTTTATGAAACTTAAAATTGTGGAACCACTTCGAATGCTTTTCAAAGATGAAGTCCGCAGAGTAGGAGCAACTTTAGGTATTGATGCAGAACTTTTAGGTAGACATCCTTTTCCGGGTCCAGGTCTTTCTATTAGAATTTTAGGTGACATCACCAAAGAAAAAGTACGTATTCTGCAAGAGGTTGATGCTGTCTTTATTGACGGTCTGAGATCTTGGGGACTTTACGACTCAGTATGGCAAGCGGGAGCAATCCTTTTACCTGTCAATAGTGTTGGAGTAATGGGTGACGAGAGAACTTACGAGAAAGTTGTGGCACTTCGAGCGGTAGAATCTACTGACGGTATGACTGCAGACTGGGTACATTTACCCTATGATTTCTTGATGAAAGTATCGAATGATATTATAAATAAAGTTAAAGGAGTAAATCGTGTCGTTTACGACATTAGTTCAAAACCACCAGCAACTATAGAGTGGGAATAAAAACAGATTAAAAGGTTAATTTGATGTTTTCTAAATTTTCGCGTAAGAGCTAATTAGAAATTTTGAATTAACCTTTTTTATTTTTGTAAATATTCTTTGGAAAAATTACTTAAATTTATTTTTTGATTTGTTTTTATAAACCGATAGTTATAAATAGGTACCGCTGCTGAAATCGCGTCTGTGCTGTGTTATTGTTATCAGAAATATATTTGCAAAGTCGATAAATAAATGATCTTTGTAACCAATAATCAAATTTTATAATCCTATTAAATAAGATATTTTGAAAAAAGCAGATTTGAAAATCATTCAACATACAGTTTCATCTAACTTAGTGAAGCTGCTATCTTTATTGGTTTTCTTCATGTTCACAAGTCAGAGTTTTTCGCAGGACGACTTTGTAAGGCACACCGTACAACAAGGCGAAACTGTTACAAATATTGCAAAACAATATAGCGTAACTCCTTATGATATTTACCGATTGAATCCAGATTCAAAGACTGGAATTAAATTAGGGGATGTTGTTTTGATTCCAGTAAAAGGATCTGCGAAATCATCTTCTCCAATCAAAGTTAAGAGAAATGAAACTACGAAAATACCTGCAAAAAGTTCTTCTCAGAATACGCACGAGGTACTTCCAAAAGAAACGCTTTTTAGTATTGCAAGACAATATAAAGTGAGTGTTGAAGAGCTGATAGCAGCAAATCCTATTGTTGCCGATGGCCTAAAAATCGGTCAAATCTTAGATATCCCAACTGGTACCAAAGTTATTATTAGTAAATTGAATGGTGGGTCGAAAAGAAAAATTACTCATGAGGTTGCTGCAAAGGAAACACCTTATGGAATTTCTAGAGAATATGGAATAACAATAGCCGAATTAGAAAAACAGAATCCGCAAATAACTGAAGGTTTACAAATAGGACAAATTTTGGAAATTGAGGTAGCAAACTCTTCAAACAAAGCTAATATACCTGTAGCCATCCCTAATGTTACAACTGTAATTGCATCATCCATACCATCAAAAAGACCTACAACTTATGCAAGTTATGAGGTAAAGCCAAAGGAAACTATTTTTAGTTTAACACAGTATTTCAATATTACTGAAGCGGAATTACTGCGCTTAAATCCAGAATTAAGTGATGGAATGAAAATTGGTATGATTTTAAATGTTCCAGCGACTGGGTCGACAACATATACGGCCTCATCAACATTTAAAGATTTGACCAAATCATTAGACAAATCAAAACGTAAGGAATTAGTTTTACTACTGCCTTTTAATGCTTCTAAAATTCAGGGAGATAGTATTCGGTCAATAGACGAAAGACTCAAAACGGACGCTTTTCTCAATATGACTCTTGATTTTTATGCGGGCGCTTTAATGGCAATAGATTCAGCTAAAACTTTAGGTCTTAATGTCGATGTAAAAATCTATGATTCAAAAGAAAGTAGAGCCTCTTCTGCTGTAGAATCATTATACAAAAGCAATAAATTAAGTAGTGCAGATGTTGTGATAGGTCCATTTTACCAGCAATATGCAGAAAAAGCTGCTTCATTATTAGCCAAAGATAGTATTCCAGTTATTTCTCCTTTATCAAAAGAGAGTGTAACTCCCGTAGCAAATTTATACCAAGCAACTCCGCCTTCATCCTTTACCAAAAAGAAGTTGATGGATTTTATGTCAGCGAAAGCGGCGAATATTATAATGGTGAGCTCTCCAAAAAAAGCTGCTAATCGTGATTTTGTAACTAAGAGCTATCCAAATGTTCGATTTGTAAATCTTTCAGATAATGGATCGTTATCAGCTGACAATCTGAGAGGAATGTTAGTAAAAGGCAAAATGAATTACGTAATTTTAGATTCAGAAAAGACTGGAATGATTTTGAGCACAACAAATGTTTTGCAAAGTCAAATGAGTTCTTATGATTTACAATTAGTATTGCTAGAGCTAAATGAGACTTTGGATTTTGAAGAAATTTCGATGAAGAGACTTACGAGCTTAAAAATGATGTATCCTTCATTAATTCGCGAAAACCTTTCTAATGAAGCTACAAATTTTGAAACTAGTTTTAAGAAACAGAATAATATTTTGCCAAGTCAATACGCTATAAGAGGATTTGATGTGACTTTCGATACTATGTTGCGTATGTCTCAGCAAAAGGGATTTAAGCAATCAACTATCGAAGATAAAACGCAGCAAATAGAAAGCAAATTTGAATATGCTGCAAAAAAATCCGAAGGGTATATTAATCAGGGAGTATATGTTCTTGAATATAATGAAGACTTAACTATTAAAGAATCAAACTAATGACAACAAGCGTTACATATTTAGGAAATTTAAGAACATCGTCAGTACATTTACGTTCTGGGGCTACTATGTTGACAGATGCACCAATTGACAATAATGGAAAAGGAGAAGCATTCTCTCCAACAGATACCGTTGCAAACGGCTTAGCCACTTGTATGTTTACAATTATGGCTATCAAATGTAACACAATGGATCTCGAACTTATTGGGTCTACAGCTTCGGTAACAAAGGTGATGGTAGAAGGTCCTCGAAGAATTGCAAAGATTATAATTGAATTTGAAATGGCAGGAGTTGTTGATGAAAAGACACAGAAACTTCTTGAAAAAATTGCATTTACCTGTCCAGTACATTTAAGCTTGCATCCAGATATTATTAGAGATGTAACTTTCAACTGGAAGTAGTTCTACCATTTTCAGAAAGTTTTGTTAGACAACAGAAAAGAGTTAATTAAACTCGCACATACTAAAATGCCTTTCGGCAAATACGAAGGTAAGTATCTTATAGAAATCCCCGAATATTATATTGTTTGGTATTCAAACAAAGGTTTTCCTCCAGGTATTCTAGGCAAACAACTTCAGTTGGTTTATGAGCTGAAGTTAAATGGACTAGAAGATCTAATTCGAAATATTAGAAGACAATATCCCAAGCCCTAAAGGTATTTGGGATATTTTGTTTTTAGACAGCTTTCTATTTTATAAAATTCTAGTCAGTAAAAGAATTCTTCTCCAATAAAAGTCGTACTTTTGCCACGTTTTTTTACACAGCTACAATACAACTATAACACATGAATCAGACAAAATATATCTTTGTTACAGGGGGAGTAACTTCCTCTTTAGGAAAGGGAATTATAGCAGCTTCTCTGGCAAAATTACTTCAAGCGCGAGGATATCGAACAACTATTCAGAAGTTTGATCCTTATTTGAACGTAGATCCAGGAACTTTAAATCCTTACGAGCACGGAGAATGTTATGTGACAGATGATGGTGCAGAAACAGATCTAGATCTTGGTCATTATGAACGTTTTTTAAACGTTCCAACTTCGCAAGCTAACAATGTTACAACTGGAAGAGTATACCTTTCTGTGATTGAGAAAGAACGAAGAGGAGAATTTTTAGGAAAAACTGTTCAGGTTGTACCTCATATTACTAATGAGATTAAAGAACGCATGCAACTGTTAGGTCGCAATGGTGAGTATGATATCGTCATAACGGAAATTGGTGGAACTGTAGGTGATATAGAATCTTTACCATATATTGAATCTGTGAGACAATTAGTGTGGGAATTAGGTGAGCATAACAGTCTTGTTGTACATTTAACTTTGATTCCATATTTGGCTGCAGCCGGAGAATTAAAAACAAAACCAACACAACATTCAGTAAAAACACTGATGGAAAGTGGTATAAAAGCAGATATTCTTGTCTGTAGAACAGAGCATGAACTTTCTGACGAATTAAGACAGAAATTGGCATTGTTTTGCAACGTAAAACGCGAAGCTGTAATTCAATCTATTGATGCTTCAACGATTTATGAAGTGCCAAATATGATGTTGCAGGAAGGTCTTGATAGAGTTGCATTAAAAAAACTGGATTTACCAGAAAAAAATACTCCTGATTTAAAAAACTGGAATATATTTCTACAAAAATTAAAAAATCCAAAGCATTCTGTAAATGTGGGATTGATAGGTAAATATGTAGAATTGCAAGATTCATACAAGTCAATTATTGAATCATTTATTCACGCAGGTGCTTCAAATGAAACCAAAGTTAATATTGTTTCTATTCAATCTGAATTTCTTGATGCTAATAACGCTCAGGCAAAACTTAAAGATCTTGACGGTATTCTTGTAGCTCCAGGTTTTGGAGAGAGAGGGATAGAAGGCAAGATAGAGACAGTTCGTTATGCAAGAGAGAACAATATTCCTTTCTTAGGAATTTGCCTTGGAATGCAAATGGCTGTGATTGAATTTTCTCGAAATGTATTAGGTCTCAAAGATGCCAATTCAACAGAGATGAATGAAGGTACTGCAAATCCTGTTATTGATTTGATGGAAGAGCAAAAAACTATTACAGAAAAAGGCGGGACGATGCGTTTAGGTGCATGGAAATGTGATCTTAAAGAGGGGAGTCTTGCTCGCGAAGTTTATGGCACTTCTACTATTCTTGAGCGTCACCGTCATAGATATGAATATAATAGCGACTATCAAGAAGTTTTACAAAATGCTGGTCTAATATCTTCTGGTATTAATCCTGAGACAGGACTTGTGGAAATTGTAGAAGTTGAATCGCATCCTTTCTTTGTAGGAGTTCAATACCATCCTGAATATAAAAGTACAGTAGCAAATCCACATCCTTTATTTGTGAGTTTTGTCTCTGCTATGGTGGCACACAAAAGTAAATAGAATATTACTGTTTTATAAAATAAATAATATTAAAGTAAAGAATGGAAAATAAGAAATTAGACCTCAATTCCATAATAGGTTTTGCGTTAATCTTCGGAATTTTGATCTGGATTATGTATGCAAATCAACCTTCTAATGAGGAAATTGCTGCAGAAAAAGCTAAAAATGAGCAGGTTTCTACTCCAACGAATGTTGGGAGCGTCACTAAAAAAGAAATTGCGACTCTTCAAACTACAACAATTCAACAAGACTCGTCTAATGTTTCGTTAAATGATACGCCTGCAGTTGACGCTGAAGGTATAACAGTTCTTGAAAATGATATTCTGAAGTTGACAATTGCCAACAGAGGTGGCTATATTATAGAAGCAGTTGTAAAAAACTTTGAGCGTTTTGAAAAAGGATCTGGACAAATTGTCAAAATTATTACAGATAATAATGCCGACCTAAATATCAAACTTCAAAGTCAAGACAAACGTCTTCTTGAAACAAAAGATATGCTTTTCGTCCCTACTTTGAGCGAAGTAGGCGGAAACAAAGTTCTTACTATGCGCTTAAAGGCTGGCGCGACGGAATATCTTGAATTCATCTACGTATTGAAGCCAAACGACTATATGCTTGACTTCGGCATCAAATCGCAAGGCTTAAGTAAAGTTATTGATGTTTCGAAACCACTTGATATGGAGTGGTCAATGAAAACCTACAGAAACGAAAAAAGTGTTTCTAACGAAAATAGATACGCTGAATTAGTTTATGAGTACGAAGGTGGAAAAGATGATTATCTAGGTCAAGGTCAAGATAAGACTGTAGTCGAAAATGATGTTACGTATATCGCTTTCAAACAACACTTCTTTACTTCAATATTACTTACTAAAACGCCATTTGCAAAAGCGGAAATGTATTCTAACAATTTAGTAAATGATGTTGAAACTGATACCATTTTTACTAAAAGCTTTAAAGCAAATATTCCTTTAGCTTTTAAAAACGGTGATTTGTCCCACGAAATGAACTGGTACTACGGACCAGCTGATTACAAAATCTTAAATAGTTATAAACGTAATCTTGATGAGATTGTTCCATTGGGTTGGGGAATTTTTGGATGGATTAATAAATTTCTCTTTATTCCTGCATACGGATTTTTAAGTATGTATATGTCAGAAGGTTTGGCGATTATTTTGTTTACTATATTAATCAAATTAATTTTATCTCCTATCACTTATAAATCATTCTTGTCTCAGGCAAAAATGAAAGTACTTCGACCTGAAATTGCAGATTTAAACGAGAAGTACAAAAAGGAGCCAATGAAAAAACAGCAGGAAACAATGAAGCTGTATGGTAAAGCTGGTGTAAATCCTATGGCTGGTTGTATTCCGGCCTTGCTTCAAATGCCTGTTTTTTATGCCTTATTCCAGTTTTTTCCTTCGGAGATTAATTTGCGTCAACAAGGATTTTTATGGGCGGATGACTTATCGTCTTTTGACTCGGTATTAAAATTACCTTTTTACATTCCATTATATGGAGATCACGTGAGCGTGTTTCCAATTCTTGCCTCTATCGCGATTTTCTTTTATATGAAAATGACAACGGGAGATCAAGCAATGGCTGCCCCGCCTCAAGAAGGTATGCCAGATATGCAGAAAATTATGAAAGTAATGATTTACATATCGCCATTGATGATGTTACTATTCTTTAATAGTTATGCTTCGGGATTGAGTTTGTATTACTTTATTTCAAACCTTATTACAATTGGAATTATGCTAGTAATCAAAAACTATATCATCGACAGTGATAAAATTCACTCACGCATCCAAGAGAATAAGCTTAAGGAGAAACCTCAAAGTAAGTTTCAAAAGAAGATGCAACTGATGATGGAGCAAGCAGAAGAACAGAAGAAATTAAAAAAATAATTTTTGATTATAAAAAGAGGCACTTTATTTGAAGTGTCTTTTTTTATATCCCTTCTACAGCCGTTCAAAAATTGGTAGATATGAAAAAAACCTTGGCTCAATTATAATTACAATCCATTTAATATACAATATAATGAAACTATATATATTATTAATTTCTTCACTTTTCGCTATTTCATCAGTATTTTCACAAAGTGTTCCAACACCAAACAAGCTTGATTCAGACGGAAAAAAGCAAGGACAATGGAGCGGTTTTTTTGATAAAACAAAAGTTGTAAAATATCAAGGAACTTTTAGTCATGGAGAAGAGACTGGCATTTTTACTTTTTACAATAACGATCCCACGCATTCGATTATGGCAACTCGGGACTTTAGCAAACAACCTAATGCGGCTTATACCATTTTTTATGACGAGCAAAAAAATAAGGTGAGTGAAGGAAATGTCGTCAACCGAGTTTATGAAGGCTTATGGAAATACTACCATAGAAATTCAAAAGAAGTAATGACTACCGAAAATTATAAAAAAGGTATACTCTACGGAAAAAGAACTGTATTTTACAAAGACGGAAAAATCGCTGAGGAAGCGACTTATATCGATGGCAAACGAAATGGTTTGTATAAAAAAATAACCACAAACGGTATTATCTTGGAGGAAGTTAATTATCAAAACGGGGAACTTCACGGTCCAGCAGTTTACAAAGATCCCGACGGAAATGTTGTTGCTAAAGGGAATTATAAAAAAGATCAAAAGTGGGGTACTTGGCAGTTTTTTGAAAACGGAAAGCTTGTAAGTAAAGAAAAACATCCTCTGAATGGACAAGCAGGAAAACCAAAAGGAAAATAAATTATTATATCGTACTTTTGCGGCTCCAAAACAAATGACGGATGAAAAGGGTAGTAGTAGGACTTTCGGGAGGAGTAGATTCAAGTGTAGCAGCATATCTTTTGCAAAAGCAAGGTTATGAAGTGATTGGATTGTTTATGAAGAATTGGCATGATGAGGCTGTTACAATTTCGAACGAATGTCCATGGCTAGAAGATAGTAACGATGCTTTACTAGTTGCCGAAAAACTAGGTATTCCTTTCCAAACCGTCGATTTGAGTGAACAGTATCAAGAAAAAATTGTTGACTATATGTTTCGCGAGTACGAAAAAGGAAGAACTCCAAATCCAGACGTACTTTGCAACCGCGAAATAAAGTTTGATGTTTTTATGAAAATTGCTCTTAGTTTGGGAGCTGATTTTGTTGCTACTGGACATTATTGTCGTAAAGGAGAAAGTCAAGTTGATGGTGTTCCTACATATCAACTTCTTGCCGGTGCAGACAATAATAAAGATCAATCCTATTTTTTATGCCAGCTTTCTCAAGAGCAATTGGCAAAATCACTATTCCCTATTGGCGAACTTACCAAGCCTGAAGTACGAGAAATCGCTGCTGAGATGGAATTAATAACTGCTGAAAAGAGAGACTCGCAAGGACTTTGTTTTATCGGGAAAGTCCGACTTCCTGAATTTTTACAACAGCAACTTCAACCCAAGGAGGGTCAAATAATTGAAGTCGACAAAGATCATCCCATCTATTCAGAGCAAGTGGACATCAAGGATCTAAAAGCAATTTCGCGAAAGCGTATTTATTCGCCAGAAATGGGAAAAGTTGTAGGTAAACATCAAGGTGCACATTACTTTACAATTGGGCAGCGCAAAGGATTAAATGTCGGCGGGACAACTGAGCCTCTTTTTATTATTGCAACTGATGTTGAATCAAATACTATTTACACAGGAAAGGGTAGTTATCACCCAGGATTATTCAGAAAAGCACTTTTTGTTTCAGATGAAGAATTGCATTGGGTACGTCCGGATTTAGCATTGTCAGTCGGAGAAACTATGATTGTTCAGGCAAGAATTAGATACAGACAACCTTTGCAAGAAGCAGTTTTACATCAGCAAGAAAATGGAATGTATATCGTGTTTTCGGAGGCGCAATCGGCTGTAACAGAAGGACAATTTGTTGCTTGGAATATTGACGACGAATTAGTAGGTTCGGGTGTTATTTCTTAAATTAAACGCAAATATTTTTCAAATGAAAAAATTACTACTTGTATTCTTTATTTCTCTTTCTTTTTCAGTATTTGCCCAAGAAGATGCCTGGGTTTATTTTAATAGTAAACCACAATCTCAAAGTTTTATTGATAATCCCTTAACGATGCTCACGCAAAGGTCTTTGGATCGACGAGTTGCGCAATCAATTCCTGTTGATATTCTAGATGTCCCTGTTGATGATTCATATATTCTACAAATACAAAATTCCTCAGGTATTACTGTAAAAGCAAAGTCGAAATGGCTAAATGCTTTGCATATTCAAGGAACAATTTCTAATATAAATGCGTTAAAGACACTGCCTTTTGTGGCTTCGGTATCATTTGCAGACCGCTCTTTAGATACTGGTGGAAAATCAAAAACTCCAAAAGAAAATCCAGTGAATAAGGTTATGGAAATTGCAACAGTTTTCCCTTATGGAGATTCTGCCAATCAGATAGAAATGTTAAGTGGGAATGTGCTTCACGAACAAAACTTTACTGGTGTTGGAAAGATAATAGCAGTTATTGATGCTGGTTTTCCAGGAGTTAATACAGCTGAACCTTTTGCTAGGTTGCGCAATAATAATCTGATACTTGGTGGCTATGATTTTGTAAATAGAAACGCCGATTTCTATTCTGGCGATTCTCACGGCACAATGGTTTTATCTACGATGGGTGGATATGTTCCAAATCAACTTGTAGGTACCGCTCCAGATGCTTCCTATTATTTATTCATCACTGAAGATGTAAACAGAGAAACTCCTCTTGAAGAATCACTGTGGGTAGAGGCGGTGGAAGAGGCAGATAGACTTGGAGTAGATATAATTAATACTTCTCTGGGTTACTTTGACTTTGACAATTCAGCTTATGATTACGCTTACGAGGAGTTAAATGGGACTACTTCTTTTGCGAGTCGTGGTGCAGATTTCGCTTACGCTAAAGGTATGATCGTCGTTGTATCAGCTGGAAACTCCGCCTTGACATCTCATCCTCATATTGGGGTTCCCGCCGATGCACTTCACGCCCTGACAATTGGATCTGTCACTTCTGAAGGATATTATTCTTCCTTTAGTTCAATTGGTTATACTGCTGATGGTAGAGTGAAACCAGATGTTGCAGCGCAAGGAACGGCTTCAGTTTTGGCGTTACCTGATGGTTCAATTGCTGTGGCAAGTGGAACATCATTTTCTTCGCCTATTATGTGTGGTCTTGTTGCTTCGCTTTGGCAAGCGTTTCCTTCATATACGAATGAACAAATAATGCAGCTCATAAAAGAATCTGCAAGTCAGTATACAAACCCAGATGAATATTTGGGATATGGAATTCCAGATTTTGATACTGCTCTAACTAATGGAACACTTACTGTTTCCTCTAACAATATTGGAGATTTTAAAATTTATCCAAATCCTACTTCAGAAGCTATTACAATTGCATCCGCAAAAAATACCGAACTTAAATCGATCGTATTATTTAATTTAATTGGACAGTCGATTTCTAAAATTTTATTATCAGGAAATGATGACACGATAAACCTAAGTGATTTATCGTCGGGAATTTATATTTATAAAATTGAAACTTCACAAGGATTTTCAACAGGTAAAATTCAAAAAAAATAAAGTATTGCATGAATAGAATTACAGAGCTCTTTGGCATCAAACATCCTATTATTCAAGGAGGAATGATTTGGAATAGTGGATATAAACTGGCCAGTGCTGTCAGCAATAACGGTGGGCTAGGTCTTATAGGAGCAGGGTCGATGTATCCCGAGGTTTTGCGAGAACATATTCAGAAATGTAAGTTAGCAACAGATAAACCTTTTGGTGTAAATGTACCGATGTTGTATCCCAACTGCGAAGAAATTATTGATATCATAATTGAAGAGGGGGTGAAAATTGTTTTCACATCTGCAGGAAATCCAAAAACTTGGACTCAAAAACTTCAAAGTCATGGTATAATAGTGGCTCATGTTGTGAGTAGTTCAAAATTTGCATTGAAGGCTCAAGATGCTGGAGTTGATGCAGTCGTTGCCGAAGGTTTTGAAGCAGGAGGTCATAATGGACGCGAAGAAAGTACAACTTTTACTCTAATTCCGATGGTGAGAGAGAAACTTAATATTCCACTTATTGCTGCAGGTGGAATAGGAAGTGGAGCGGGTATTTTGGCTGCAATGATTTTAGGAGCAGATGGCGTACAAATAGGAAGTTTATTTGCTGCATCGGTAGAATCTTCTGCGCATATTAATTTTAAAAATACTATAATCGAACTTCCAGAAGGAGGTACTCAAGTTACCTTGAAAGAGCTCGCACCCGTTCGATTAATTAAAAATAAGTTTTATGACGACGTTCAAGAAGTTTACGCAAAAGGTGGAACAAAAGAAGATTTACAAAATATTCTAGGTCGTGCTCGAGCAAAACGTGGAATGTATGAAGGAGATTTAATTGAAGGGGAACTTGAAATCGGTCAGGTGAGCGGATTGATAAACGAAATTAAGCCCGTGGAAGAGATTATGGCTCAACTTTTGAAAGAATACGACAAAGCAAAACTAATTTGTCTCTCATTATAAAATTACGAAAATGAAAAAAATATTTTTAATAACGATCTTGCTATTTATCGCAACAACTTCACAGGCGCAAGTATATAAATTTATTACAAGCAGTTTTAGTGTGTCTGAAAGAACAGGAAAAAATGTTTGGACAAAGTGGTCAAAACCGCAAGATGCTTCAATTGTAGTTTCTGTAGATCCCAGCAAAGATAGAATTGTAATCTACTCACAAGAACTTCAGCTTTATCAGATCATGAATTACCAACCAACGGTTGAAAATGAAAAGACGATAACTAACGGTTTTGTTTGTGCGGATGAAGATGGGCAAAAATTTACTATTTCTATAATTACTCGCAAAGATCAGGGAAATAGAAAACAGTTGTATCTAAATCAAAAAGATGTTATGATTGTCTACAATATGCGGAACTTCAAATAGCACTTTATTTCAGGAGAAGAATATGAGCGCTAAAAATCAATAGTAAGTTATTAAAACGTTGTGAAAGCCTATTTAGAAACTGACTTAAAAGTTGTAAATTTGGCTCTTCACATAAAATAAATAAGATGGAAAACGGAATATACGCAAAATTTAATACTATTAAAGGAGCTGTGATTGTAAAATTAGAGCACGAAAAAACTCCAGGTACAGTAGGTAACTTTGTAGCTCTAGCAGAGGGAAATCTTGAAAATAAAGTAAAATTACAAGGACAGCCTTTTTATAATGGACTGAAATTTCACCGTGTAATTCCAGATTTTATGGTACAAGGTGGATGTCCTCAAGGTACAGGTACTGGTGGCCCAGGATATAAATTTGACGATGAGTTTCACCCAGACCTAAAACACGATAAACCAGGAATTCTTGCAATGGCAAATTCTGGACCTGGAACAAATGGATCTCAATTTTATATCACACATGTAGCTACAAGTTGGCTTGATGGTAAACATACTGTTTTTGGACATGTTGTGGAAGGACAAGATATTATTGATGAGATTGCTCAAGGAGATATGCTAGAAAGCGTTGAAATCTTGAGAGAAGGTGAAGAAGCAAAAAATTGGAATGCTGTTGAAGCTTTTAGAACTTTTGAAGGATCTCGAGCAAAACGTGAGCAAAAAGAAATTGAGGCTTCTGAAGCAAAAATGCAAGAATTGGCTACGGGTTTTGAAAAAACAGAAAGTGGGTTAAGATATCAATATATCGTTCGCGGAAGCGGGAAACAAGCAGAAGAAGGTAAAACGGTTGCCGTTCATTATATCGGTACCTTGGATAATGGTAAAGAATTTGATAATTCTTATAAAAGAAAAAAACCAATCGAGTTTCAACTTGGTAGAGGAAATGTTATTGAAGGATGGGACGAAGGAATCGCTTTATTAAAAGAAGGTGATAAAGCTCGTTTTGTTATTCCATCTCATTTGGCATACGGATCTTCAGGTGCGGGTGGAGTAATTCCGCCAAATGCTGTTTTGATCTTTGACGTAGAATTAATGGCTGTAAAATAATCGCAACTAATTATATAGAAAAAGGCACTTCAATCGAAGTGCCTTTTTTATTTTTAGAAAAAACTTAATATTGTTTCCATTTTATTTCACATCCCATACTCGGTTTCTGGGTCTTAGATAATGATCTATTGTAAATAAGCGCATCAATTGCGTTTCGTAGATCCGAACCACTTAAGGAGATGCCATTGCCAGGTCTTGAATCGTCCAATTGGCCGTGGTAAAAAAGTTTGTCTAAAGAATCAAAAAGAAAATAATCGGGAGTGCATTCAACATTAAACTGTTTTGCGACTTCTTGATCTGCGTCAAATAGATAAGGAAAATCAATTCTATTTTCCATTGCGAAGTCGGCCATTTTTTCTGGACTGTCTTCTGGAAATCTGCTGCTATCATTACTTGAAATAGCGAACACACCCAATCCTTGCACTCGATAATCATTTGCAATCATTACAATTTCATCTATAGCGTGCAATACGTATGGACAATCGTTGCAAATAAAAATTACAAGAGTTCCTTTGCCTCCTTTAAGTTCATCGAACGTATAAAAACTGTTAGAATTGGTGTCTTTTAATAAAAAATTTGACGCTTTGGTTTCAAGCGGTAACATAGTAGAAGCTGTTCTAGCCATTGCTTTTCTGGATTACTTTATTGTTACTAAGGTACAATAAAATATTTTATCTATATGAATCAGCTTTTGTATGTACTTAGAAATTTAGTATCATTGTTTTTGAAAAATATAAAGATAATAAAGATGAATCAGACCACTTATGAAAATTTCGCACAACTCGACATTAGAGTTGGAACCATACTAACCGCCGAAGAATTTCCCGAAGCAATTCGACCGGCATTTAAATTGCGCATTGACTTTGGTAGTGAAGTTGGTATTTTGAATACTTCAGCTCAAATTACAGATCGATATTCCAGCGATGACTTATCTGGCAAACAGATTGTAGCTATTGTAAATTTTCCGCCAAAGCAAATTGCAAACTTTATAAGTCAATGTCTAATACTGGGCGCAGTTGGTAGCGACAATAAAGTTTTTTTATTACAGGCTGATGGTATTGTTAGAAATGGACTGAGAATTTTATAGAATGGATTACAATATATTATCACACCGACTACATAATGATAGTATTTTTCTAAATTTTAAATTGACAGATGCTTATTCTCAAAGCACAATCACTAAATATGGCGTGACTGATGGAAACTCTTTTTACAATCGGAGTGGTTTAAGATCGATGAATATTTGTCTAGAAAAAATACTTCTCTTAATGAATCATGCATTTTTTACATTAAATTCGAATATAAAAGCTTTTTGCGATTGACCAGACCTAAATAGTTTAAAATTCTTATAAAGCATTCTAATCAGCAAAAGAGCAACATAAGAACAACAATGTTGATTATAAACTGTAAATGGTCGTTTTTTAGTCTTAATACCCACAATTATAAAAATTTGGTAATCTTATTTAAAAATTACTTTTTTCTTAGATTAATGACAATAATGACGTTAAGAGTTGGAATCATTAAAATAATAAATATATTTGTTTCTTTAACAATATTTAACAAAAATAAATTACTATGATGAAAAAGTACAATTTATTGGGTTGGCCTGTAAAGACTCGACTCAAAAACCACAAACAAATTCTTTCGGACCCTAGTCCATCAGAAGGACCGGCCTCCTTAAAAAGCTTATGGCCAACAAGTTTATTTCTAAGCCTTCTATTGACACTATTTCTTACACAAGAAATAACCGCCCAAGCCTCGTTCTATACTTTTGCTCAAAGCAATCAAACTTACAGTTCAATTACTGGCGGTACTGTTATCACAACTTCAACAAGCGGAACTCCAAATCTTGACTCTTATGTGTCAGGCAATATTACTATTCCTTCTTTTACTTTTGCAGGTTTTGTCTACACTGCGATGTTTGTTACCTCTAATGGTCAAGTAGCCTTAGGGACTTCAATCCCATCAAGCTCATCTACTACAGTACTTTCATCTACTACAGGAGGTAATGTTTTTTTAGCTCCTTTTAGTGGGGATTTAGATGATAATACCGGTGTTTCGGAAATTAGATATGAAGAAATCGGTAATGAATTCATCGTACAGTGGACGAATTTTAGAAGATATGGGCGTACTGAATCAATAAATTTTCAAGTAAGAATGAATACGACTACGGGTGTTATCAAATTTGTTTATGATGGTACGCCTCCTTACGATTCTTCAACTGTTTATCAACCACAAGTAGGGATCAAGAGTGCAATTGGAAACTATAGTGCTTTGACAGTTGGTGCTGGAGGTGATTGGAATTCTCCAGTTAATATCACTTCAGGAATTGTATCTGGTAGTACTGCTGCCTTTACTGGTAGTGTTGGGCCGACTTCTGGTTTAACGTATACTTGGACTCCAAACGTTGCAGTAATTCCGAATTGTGCTTCTGCTTTTTTTCCAGCTAATTTAGCCACTAACGTAGAAAGAAATCCAACATTATCTTGGACAAGTGGAGGTGGAAATCCTACTAGTTACGATGTGTACTTTGGCTCATCTACGAATCCTACTTTTATAGGAAATCAGCCTGAAGCGTCTTATTCTCCAGCTTTCCTAGCAGCCAACACCAATTATTACTGGAAGATTGTTCCTAAGAACTCGACTGGTGAAGCCGTAGGTTGTATAGAACGCTCATTTACAACAGGCTCAAATGTTGTTTACTGTACACCTTCTTCTACAAATAATGGAACATATATTAATAATTTTACAACCAGTTTAGGCTCAACAAATATATCTAATGCTTCGGTTTATACAACTGGCGGATATCAAGATAACTATTCAGCTACAGCTGTTACTTCAGTTCCAACAGGATCTTTTAATTTCGATATGACTGTAACTGGCGGAACTTTTGGTGCTGCTATTTGGGTAGACTGGAATTCTGATGGAACGTTTGAAACATCAGAGCGGGTTTTTGTAACTTCCTCTTACAGCTCGGGTCCATTTTCAGGTTCTATTACTGTTCCTGCAGGAACGGCTAGTGGTGATTACCGTATGAGAGTGATGGTAGACTTTAATAGTACTGCTCCATCAAATCCATGCAATACTACAGCTGCAAGAACTGAAACTGAAGATTATAAAATTACTGTTGGAGTCCAAAACGTTTGTTCAGGTACACCTGCAGCAGCAACAATAACTTCTTCGTTAGCTACAATATGTGTGTCTGGTTCAGTTACATTGACAGCAACAATTCCAAGTTCAACAGACTCTGGTTTTACGTATCAATGGTATAATACAACAGGAGCAATTACTGGAGAAACGGCAAGTACATTTACAACGCCAGTTTTATCGGCATCAGAAAGTTATTACTATAAAACTACTTGTACAAATAGCGGTATGTCTTCGGACTCAAATACTATTATGATAGCAGTTACGAACCCACAAGTAATTTCAACTACTCCAAATTCTAGATGTGGTGAAGGCATAGTTGCATTATCAGCAACTGCCTCTTCAGGAGCAACTTTAAATTGGTATGCAGAGGCAATAGGCGGTGTTTCTCTTGCAACTGGCAATTCTTTTACGACGCCATCTATTTCTACTACAACAGTATTTTATGTTGCAGCTAGTGCAGGAGGATCACAAGAATTTGCAGGAAAACCTACCTCAAACGGAACAAGTGGTTCTTTTATCGGAAATGGAAGTGGAATTGTTTTTAATGCAAATTCTGCTGTAACACTAGCTTCTACTGTAATATATCCAACAGGTACCGGAACAGTTACTATTGCATTATATGACAATGCAGGAGTAGAATTAATGTCAACGGAAGAAGTTGCTGTTACAGGCTCAGGTATTTCTACACCAGTTAATGTACCGCTAAACTTTGTAGTTCCAGTTGGAACGGGTTACCGTCTACTACTGAAATCGTACACCGGAATTACAGGTTTGATCAGAGATTCATCCGGAAATGCATTTCCTTATAGTTCATCAAATGTTTCTGTAACAGATGGTTATATTTCAGGATCTTCTCCAGCATACTACTTTTTCTATAACCTTCAGGTAGCAACTGGATGTTTTTCTGCCAGAACTGCAGTTACAGCAACAGTAGATACACCGCCAGCTTTGATATTAAGTAATACTTCAAGCTCTATTTGTGAAGGTACATCAAGTGCCACAGTTACGATAACGACAGGTGCATCAGATTATGATACTTTAACTTGGTTGCCAAATACTGGAATTACTGGTAATGCAGCGGATGGATATGTTTTCAATCCAACAGTTACAACTACATATACGCTAACAGCAAGTCAATCTACTGGATCTTTATGTAATATTGAAGTATTATATACTGTGAATGTTAACCAATTACCTTCAATTGTAACAATAACGCCTGCTACAGCAGCTTTATGTGCTAATGAAATCCAAACGCTAACAGCAACAGGAGGTACAATCGGTACAGCTGGTTCAATTGCTATTGGAACTGATACAACTCTTACAATAGAGAACAGTTTAGAGCCAACTGCTTTTAATAATAGATACAAGCACTACTGGATGCAAATGGTTTTCACTCAAGCGGAACTAAATGCTGCTGGTATAGAAGCAGGAAGCATCAACGGAGTTAAATTCGAAATTACAACTATTGGTTCTGCTGCTTTTGTGTCCGATTACAGAGTAAAAATGGGATCTACGACTGCAAACGTACTTACAAGTTTTACAACAACTGGTTTAACAGAAGTATTTAACACTGCTACTTATACTCAAGTAATCGGAGTTAACTCGATAGTATTTAGTACTCCTTATGTATGGGATGGTACTTCTAATATTATTTTGGATGTGAGAAGTACAGGTGCTGACTCAGCAAATAATGCAGCAACTTATTATACAGCAACAACTTCAAATAAAACAGTTTCGGCGAGAACATCATCTGCTTTTGCGAGTTCAGATGCTTTTGCTCAGTCAAATCCAACAGGTACTTTGTCTGTGAAAAGATTAAATACAACTTTTGATTATAGTAGCTCTGTGCCAACGGAGATTACTTGGTCTCCAGCAACAAATCTATTTACTGATGCGGCTGCTACAGTAGCTTATGTTAGCGGATCTGATGCTAGTACAGTTTATGTAAAGTCATCAACAGTAGGTTCTCAAACGTATACAGCAACAGCAACTTCAAACCCAGCTGGATGCGAAACAAGTTCAACTGTAACAGTAACAACAACTGAAACTGCGCCGCCAACAGCTTCTGCACAATCATTCTGTAACTCTGCTACAGTAGAAGATTTAGCAGCAACTGGAACTGATGTTCAGTGGTACAATGTTTCAAATGGAGGAACACCTTTAGCGAACACTGCTGTATTAGCGACAGGAATGTACTATGCTTCACAAACTTTAAATTCTTGTGAAAGCACAAGAACTTCTGTAGTAGTAACAGTAACTACAACTGCTGCGCCAACTGCGAGTGCACAAACAGTTTGTACTGGAGCAACAATAGCTGATTTAGTTGCAACTGGAACTGATGTTCAATGGTACACTGCTTTAACAGGTGGAACTGCATTAGCGAATACTGCTGAGTTAGTAACTGGAACATACTTTGCTTCACAAACTTTAAACACTTGTGAGAGTTTAAGAACTTCTGTTGAGGTAACAGTAAATGCGCTTCCTACAACTACAATTACAAGAACCGACGATACGTTAACTGCAAGTGAAGCAAATGCTACGTATCAATGGGTGTTATGTGATGCTTCGTCAACTCCAATTGCTGGAGCAACAAGTCAATCATATACTGCTACTGCAATAGGTAGTTATGCGGTTATCGTTACTCTGAACGATTGTACTGCTACAAGTGAGTGTTTTGAATTAAATACTTTATCTACCAAAACATTTGACGCGGCGAAATTGGGTTATTATCCAAATCCTGTAACAGATGTGTTGACAGTGAGTCACACAGATATTATTTCAGGAATTCAAGTTTTTGATATTACTGGAAGATTGGTAAGAAATTTAAAGGCTAACTCTAACGAAGTACTAATTGATATGGTAAATATGCCAGCTTCTGTTTACATCGTGAAGGTCTTTACTAATAGCACTTCAGGTGAATTTAAAGTAATTAAGAAATAATATTTCATTTATTTTCTAAATAGGGAAGGGTCAATCATTACGATTGACCCTTTTTGCTTTTAGTGCAAAATTTAGTTTTATATAATTATTAATGATATTATAAGTACTATTTTGTTTAAGATTTGGGCGAGCCCTGCGCCAGAACGTTTTTCGGTAAAGTTCAAATTTTTCGTAGGCTTGGTCAGGCTATTCGTTCCCAATCTTTATTGTAGCTTTTGCTTCGCTAAGCCACAATAAAGGATTTTCACTGCTATCCTTCTCGCAAAAGAATGCGATGCTAACACGTTGAGGTTTTCAAAAATAGAGAGATGTAAATCAACCTAAACAAGCATATTTTTACTTAAAATTATAATTTTCTCAAATAGAATTTTATCCTTCGACTACTAAACTGGAAAATCTACAACTTCCTAAGAGAATTGTTGTCGCCTAAAATCTTCACGGGCTTTTTATTTTCGTCAATTGCTACGAAGGAAAATTGACCGCTCACTGCTAGCTCTCTCCCGTCTGAGTACATTTGCTCAATATAGATATCTACGCTAACTTTTAAGCTTGTATTTCCTATATGAACTACTTTGCCTACTAGTTCAATAATTGTTCCTGCTGGAATAGGTTTAGTAAAATCAATTCGATCGCTGCTAACAGTTACCATCACCTGACGGCTAAATCTAGTAGCAGTAATAAATGCGACTTCGTCCATCAAATGCATTGCTGTACCTCCAAATAACGTGTCATAATGGTTTGTAGCACTTGGAAATACGGCTTTGAAGATTCGTGTTTCAGATTGGGCAATTCTTTCTTCGATCATAGTGGTAATTTAGTTATTGTGTTAATTAAAGTGTTGTAATGAAAAGCAATTTCGCCGAAAGGCGCCACCAAAAAAATACAATAATTAGACAAATCGTCAATTATTGGCAACGATTTCTCAAAGATAATGTACAATGCTTCAAGGGCGCGGAAACGTTGAAATGATGTTGCTGGTTTTCTGACTTGTGTTTCTGAGACACTTACAGTTGCGCGACAGTTCGTGATTTAAACACGATTACCCATATAGTTTTATACTTTTTTAAAGGATGAAACTGCAAAATCAGCTTCAAAGATATTCATATTTAAAGTATTAAAAATAAAAAAACCTCAAGTATATTGCTACGCTTGAGGTTCAACTAATTGTATAAGTTTTAAATTTTAGAAATCTTCAAAACTGATATTTGTAAAAGCATTCACTGACTGAAGTTCATCTGATGCACCTGCCAATACCAATTCCTTTTTGAAGTCTTTCTGATGTCTTTCAGAAATCACTTCTTCTCCTTTATGATTAAGGACATAAGATGTCATTTGTTCCAATATATCTGAAAAAGCACTAAAATCTTCTTTATAAAGATATATTTTATGTTTTTTGAAGTGGAACGATCCGTCTTCTTCAGTAAATTTTTTACTTTCGGTTATCGTGATATAATAATCGTCTGCTTTTGTAGATCGCACATCAAAAAAGTACGTTCTTCTTCCTGCTCTCAAAACTTTAGAAAAAATTTCTTCTTTTTCTAACATCTCACCTTCTCTCATAAACATTATTAATAGTGTGTTAATTTCGTTTCAAAAGTGGTAAAAATTGAAGTATAAAACAAACTATTCAACTTTTTCTTTTTCCGAAAGTTGCTTGAGATAAAGCTCCTTATAATATCCCTCCGCATTGATAAGCTGATTATGAGATCCTTGTTGTAATATTCTACCATCATCCAAGATCAAAATATTATCTGCATTCTTCGCAGACGAAACTCTATGGCTTATTAATATCGTGGTTTTGTCACTGCAATACTCTTTCAAGTTGTTCAAGATTGCTTCTTCTGTATCAGTATCAACTGCCGAAAGACAATCGTCAAGCAAAAGTATTGCTGGATTTTTAATAACCGCCCGCGCTATCGAAACTCTCTGCTTCTGTCCCCCAGAAAGTGTTATACCTCGTTCTCCAAGAACGGTTTCGTATTTTAATTCAAAATCCTGAATATTATGATCAACGTGTGCAATTTTTGCAGCAGCAATAACTTCTTCATCGGTAGCATCTTCTTTTCCGAATTTTATATTGTTTTTGATACTGTCCGAAAACAAAAACGCATCTTGAGGAACCATTCCAATACTGTCTCTCAGATTGTCCAAATTCAAATTGCGAACATCATTTGTATCAACAGAAACAATTCCTGTGTCTACATCGTACAATCTACTTATAAGTTGAAGAATAGTAGATTTTCCTGAACCAGTTTTCCCCAAGATAGCAAGTGTCTCACCTTTTTTTACTTTGAAACTTATGTCAGTTAGCGCCTGAATATTAGTATCCTCGTAAGTAAATGTAACGTCTTTAAACTCGATACTACCTTGAATATCGCAAGACTCGCTATTATTATTATTAACAATAGTTGGCTCAATTTTTAAAAATTCATTAATACGTTTTTGCGAAGCCTCCGCCTCTTGTACCATAGACGAAATCCAGCCCAAAGAAGCAACTGGCCAAGTTAACATATTTACGTACAAGATAAATTCGGCAATGACACCAATACTTTTTATAGTACCATTAATGTACATCATCCCTCCAAAATAAATAACTACTAGGTTACTGATTCCGATAAGGGCAATCATTAAAGGTCCAAACAGCGATTGCACTTTTGCAAGATCCATACTTTTGGTTTTGCTCTGTCCTGCAAGATCTATCATATTAGTTTCGTGCTGACGTTCCAAAGAATATGCTTTGATAACTCTAATTCCCGAAAATATTTCTTGAGAAAAAGTCGAAACTGTTGAAAGGTTCTGTTGGAAAATGGTACTTCTCTTATTTATTTCTACACTAAGTTTATAAATAGCTACAGATAGTAGAGGCAACGGAATAATCGTATACAATGTAAGTAGAGGTGAAACATTGTACATATAAACAATCACGATGCTAAATCTGATAAAAGTATTAATAGTATACATTACCGCTGGTCCAACATACATTCTTACTTTTCCAACATCTTCGCTAATTCGATTCATTAAGTCACCTGTGCGGTTTTGTTTGTAAAAACTTTGCGATAAACGCTCGTACTGTCTAAAGACCTCGTTTTTTAAATCAAATTCAACATATCTAGACATCACAATTAGTGACTGTCGCATTAGGAATGTTAAAATTCCAGCAATTATTGTAGTTGCTATAATTAGCAGAATATTGGTAAGCAATTCTGATTGTATGTCCGAATCAGCAGCT
>JBBSQV010000023.1:0-29977 GCA_038243675.1 Flavobacteriales bacterium | reverse complement strand
CTTCGGGGTGAAGTCCCACAATTACCATACACAAAGTGTCATTTTTGAAAATCGTCAAACTATTTCGGTCACTTCTGCTCCAAGCTTCTTCAGATTTAATTTGACTAATTAAAGCATCTGTATCAAATGTGAGCATTTCTTGATTGAGCGCTCTGCCACCTTCTGGTCTTTGCTTGGTAGCTCGAATAGTTGATTGAGGTGAAACTTCAGACTTTTTTTCAGCTGTAGCTAAACTATTTCCAACCTTAAAAATTTCTGACATTTCTGGAGAATAGGTAATATTCCCACTATCATCAGAAGATATAACAAATCCTTTTACGTGATTTTGATCTGATGAAATTGCATAAATCGTAATTTCTTCTAGAGGATCGAACATACTAGCAACTTTATAATGTCCATCAATTATAAATTCGTCAGGAGTAATTATCGAAGTTCCCGCACTATACTTCAGACCATTTTCTGCCAAACTGAAACTAACAGTATAACCCTGTGTCTTTAAATTGTGAAGAACTTCAGAAAATGGTTGGATTGAACTCATAACTTTTATTTTTTAGATATAAATAGGATAACAGCCGTTTTTCAATTGTAATATATTCCAATAGGAAAAACAACTCAATTTACATCAAATAATTAAAAACTCAAAGTAGAATCATCCTATATTAGAGAGGTATACAACACTCCTCAATTAAAAAAAGCCCTTCGATCTATTAATATCAAGAGCTTTAATAAAAATAAATTTTTGGCTTTCGCCGAATATATTCGTGCTATTAATTGTTTCGATCTTCCAGAGTAAGTCGAACAAAAACGTGCTTAATTCCTTTTTTATCAGATTCTCTTTCATCGATTTCCAGTATATCTTTCATCGATTTCAACATCGGAGTCAATTTGGCGAAACCATAATTACGAGCATCAAATTCTGGTCTAAGACGCACAATCATATTTCCAACATCTCCCAAAAATGCCCACCCGTCGTCATCCGCGATATCTTCGATAGTGGTGCCAATTAGCTCAATAATATCATCGTCAATTTTGCTTAGCGCCTTCTCTGGAATTTTCTCAACAGTTTTTGCTGGTTTTTTCTTCGAGTCTGCATCAGAAGAAGTTGAAGAAGTTTTCTTCGTTTTCTTTTTAGTTGCACCATCAAGAACCTCAATATATATAAATCTGTCACAAGCTGCGATTAGCGAATTTGGAGTTTTCTTCTCGCCAATTCCAATCACTTTCATCCCTGATTCTCTCAATCTGACTGCCAATCTAGTAAAATCGCTATCACTAGATACAATACAGAAACCGTCAAGTTTCCCAGTATAAAGCAAATCCATCGCATCAATAATCAACGCAGAATCTGACGAATTTTTCCCTACTGTGTAGCTGTATTGTTGTACTGGCGTGATTGCGTGCTCTAGTAAAACGTTTTTCCAACCATTAGCATTTGGCTTCGTCCAGTCGGCATAAATACGCTTTGTGGTAGGAGATCCAAATTTTGCAATCTCTTCCATCATCCCTTTTACGTTGCTGTACGGCACATTATCGGCATCTATTAGTACTGCAAGTTTTAATTCTGTATTATTATTCATTCTGAATTATTCGATTTGTAATTTTTCAAATATACAAATGATTTTGTTGCCGTGATTTATTTTAGACTTTTTGATTTTATGAATTCACAATAATTTTTTGGAGCTTTTTCCCGCTTTTCTCTACAATCTTGAGCGGTAATTTGCCGCAGCAGTCGGCATTCAAGGAGCTTCCGTTGGTCGCTCTTGCCTGCCGCTGCTGCAAAAAGGCAAATTCCCACCCAAGGATTTCCGTTTCAATCGGGGCTAAAAAATCACGACTTTTATTGAAGTTAAGTTTTTAATACAGAAGTATTAAGGTAGTTATTAGCAGTTAAAAGCGTTCATTGTTAAAATATAGTGGTTTTAGATATTTTAATACATTTTAATATATTATTTTTGCACACGAAAATGTGAAACTAAATTTCACATAACGATTTACACCGCATTATGGCTAAAGATTTATTCGAAAGAATTCAAAACAGTAGAGGACCGCTTGGAAAGTGGGCTTCTCAGGCAGAAGGTTATTATGTTTTTCCTAAATTAGAAGGAGAACTTTCTAATAGGATGATGTTTCACGGAAAAGAAGTAATCAACTGGAGTATAAATGATTATCTAGGTTTGGCAAATCATCCCGAAGTACGCAAAGTAGATGCAGAATCTGCTCAACAATACGGAGCTGCGTACCCGATGGGTGCTCGAATGATGAGCGGTCACACTACCAAACACGAAGAATTGGAGCAAAACTTAGCTTCATTTGTAGATAAAGAATCAGCTTATTTATTAAACTTTGGCTACCAAGGAATGGTTTCGACAATCGATGCTTTGGTAACTAAAAACGATGTAATCGTTTATGACGTGGATTCTCACGCCTGTATTATTGACGGAGTTCGTTTGCATATGGGCAAGCGTTTTACTTACAGACACAACGATATCGAGAGTATCGAAAAAAATCTTGAGAGAGCGACAAAAATGGCCGAAGTAACTGGAGGAGGTATTCTTCTTATTACCGAAGGTGTTTTTGGAATGCGCGGACAACAAGGAAAACTAAAGGAAATTGTTGCTCTTAAAGAAAAATACAATTTCAGATTGCTAGTTGATGATGCACACGGTTTTGGAACTTTGGGTAAAACTGGAGCTGGAGCAGGTGAGGAGCAAGGAGTACAAGATCAAATTGATGTGTACTTTGGAACTTTTGCTAAGTCAATGGCTAGTATCGGTGCATTTATTGCTGCTGATAAAGTGATTATTGATCACTTAAAATACAACCTAAGATCGCAAATGTTTGCAAAGTCATTGCCAATGATTCTCGTTCTTGGAGCTATCAAACGTCTTGAGATGTTGAAAACAATGCCAGAACTTAAAAATAAACTTTGGGAAAACGTAAATGCGTTGCAAAGTGGACTAAAAGAAAATGGATTTGATATTGGAGATACTAACACTTGTGTAACTCCTGTTTATCTTAACGGAAGTATTCCAGAAGCGATGATGCTTGTAAACGACCTTAGAGAAAATTACAATATATTTTTGTCTATTGTAATATATCCAGTTATTCCAAAAGGGATTATCTTACTTAGAATGATTCCTACAGCATCTCACACTATGGAAGACATCAAGGAAACACTTGCAGCATTTGTTGCTGTGAGAGGAAAATTACTTGCTGGTACTTATGCTGAACTTGCAGCTGAAAAGACTGTAGATGTAAGCGAAGAGAGATAGAAATATTTTATTTTTTAAAATAATAAAAGCCGTTTTTAAAATTTAAAAACGGCTTTTTTATTGGCTTCAAAATCATCTTTGATTAAATATCTTTTACAAATGTGCATCTGTGTTTGTGCACAAGCGGATCAAAATTTTTCCACAGATTATGAATCGCGTGATTTTCTTCTAATTCTGGAGTACGAATACAATTTCGTATTCCTAATTTTGTAAAAGTGTTGTAATACTCTTCAAAAATTAAAGCTGTAACGCCTTTGTTTTGATATTCCGGGTCTACACCAATTAGATAAAATACAACATCTTTGCTTTTCATTTTTGCTTTAAGCAAGTGAATAAAACCAAAAGGGAATAAACGTCCCTTCGATTTTTGAAGTGCTTCTGCAAATGAAGGCATTACGATACTAAAGGCAATCATCCTTCCGTTTTTGTCATCTACAAATTTGATGTATTCTGGATTGATAAGACCGATATATTTTTGCTTAAAATATTCTTTTTGTTTTTCTGAAACTCCTACAAATGAAGAAAGTTCTGCGTAGGTCGTATTGAAGAGGTCAAACATTTCATCTACTCTTTTGATCATTTCTTTCTTTGACGAATAAGAATGTGCTCGAAGTTCATATCGCTTCTTAATGAGCGTTGAAGCCTTTAGAAAATACTCAGTCTTTACGTTCGAAAAAGGGAAAATACTTTCTATATATTTTTTCTCTTTTACAAATCCTAATTGTTTTAAATGTTCTTGGTAATAGGCGTGATTGTACCACGTGATCATCGTTCCCATAAAATCAAAACCTTCTGTAAGAATTCCAACCTTGTCTAGATTAGAAAATCCCATTGGGCCTTCTATATGTTCTAGATTATTTTTTTTGCCTAACTCCCATACCTTTTCTAAAAGAGCTTCTGTTACAGTTACATCGTCGATTACATCAAACCATCCAAACCGAACTTTGCTCTTTTTTTGAAGTTTTACCTCGTCCCAATTGATGATTGCGGTAATACGACCCACAGCTTTTCCGTCGCGATATGCTATGTAGAAATAGGCTTCGGCAGTTTCAAAAATAGGATTCGTTTTTTTGTTGAAACTCTCAGCTTCATCTGAAATTAGCGGTGGAATCCAATAAGGGCTATTTTTATAAATAGAGAAGGGGAACATTACATATTCCTTTATTTCTTTTTTTGAGATACACTCTTTTATTGTTATCATTTTTTATTCAGGAAGGTTATCGCCACTAACTTCGTCAATGCGTTTATTTTTTTTCTTTTTATCTTTCTTGTCTTTTCCTTTCTTGTCCTTTTTGTCATCGTCGCCTTTTATACGAAGAAAAACTTCTTTATAGTTCTCGTCAAATCTCCACGAAACTCCCAAACCAGCTATCATATAAGAAGGATTGTCTTTTATATTTGCACCTATCGAAGCATCAACTTGCAGATTTTCTGCAATCAAGTAAGCTGCTCCAAGTCTAAAGGCAATATCGTTTCTGAAATCACTTTTATAACCTTGAGCTTCGATAAATCCTGACCACTGTTCATTAAAACCACGTGTAAGCGTTATAATTCCACCTAAAACCATATAATCTGAACCGATTTTGTCTCCTTGAAAATTCATAACCAAAACGTGTTTTCCAAACTGGTTTTGAGTAATTATCGCAGCTTTTGGTGAAATTTTTGACTCATCTTCAAAAGCAAAGCCATCGTTGAAAAGATTGAAATTTGCTCCAGCATAAATTCCGATAGCAGGAATTAATTGTCTCCAGATAAATTTGTGATTTGCTTTCCAGCTGTGAATGCTTAGCTTGCGTTCAAAGTTTTTGTAAGGATCGTACACTAGAAATTTTGCTCCAACTGTCATTTGGCGTAAGCCAGAAACTTTATATTCTAATTCAGCCATCTCATAATTTGAATACTGATATTGAAGATCTAAATTAAATTCAAGCTGCTCAAAAAATGCACCGTACCGAAGACTCATTTCGGATCCCAATCCAAAACCCTTTTGATCAATTGACTTGTTTTCTTCATCAATTGCAAAGATTCCGGCTTCAACTTGAAAAACACTCTGACCCACAGAAAATGCGGCCATAGATTTTCCAGGCCTGTTAGAATTTATAACATCAGTGAACTGGCTGTAGCCGAAAGCAGTAGAGCACAAAGCAAGAATTGACGATGCGAAACGTAGTGAAAACATAGGCTAATGATTTTTTGAAGAACTCAAATGTACTGCAATTTATTATTAATTTAAGAATTTAGGGCAGTATTTGAAATTTTGATTTAGTAATTTTGCTCTTAATAAATACTATTATGCAGACAGCTTCAATTCAAGGAGTAATAAAAATACTTTTCTACTTTATAATATTTTATTACGTTGCCAAATTTGTGATGCGATTCCTTGCGCCCATTCTTTTGCGAAAAGCGATGGAAAAAGCACAAGAAAGCTTTCGTCAACAGCAGCAGCCTCAGCAACCACGAGAGTCTCAAACTACCTTTGAAAGTCCTGCCAGTGATAAGCCAAAAGAGAAAACAAAGGTTGGCGAATACATCGATTTCGAAGAAATCAAATAAATTCAATTTGATTTTCGGCTTAGCGTTTTTAATTTTCTACTTTTACAAAGTATATCAAACAGAATTTTCTAAGCATTTATGAAATCTATTAGTAAGTTTTATCCCCATTTGGCCGCAATTGCCGGATTTATAATAATTGCACTTCTTTATTTTTATCCAGTTTTACAAGGCAAACAAATCTTTCAATCAGATATTGTGCAGTATACTGGAATGGCCAAAGAACAAAATGATTTCAGAGCTTCAGATAAGCAAGAACCTTTTTGGACAAATTCTGCTTTTGGTGGAATGCCAACCTATCAATTAGGTGCTAACTATCCTCATAATTACGTCAAAAAATTGGATAGCGTTATCCGTTTTTTACCTAGACCAGCCGATTATCTCTTTCTTTATCTCATAAGTTTTTACGTATTGCTGATTGTGCTTAAAATCAATCCACTGAAGGCATTTATTGGAGCACTCGCCTTTGGACTTTCTACTTATTTGATCATTATTTTGGGTGTGGGACATAATGCGAAGGCACACGCAATTGGTTATATGCCGTTATTATTGGCGGGAGTTTTATTGGTTTATAGAAGGCGATATATTGTAGGTGGATTGCTTACAATGGTGGCAGCGGCATTAGAAATAAATGCGAACCACTTTCAGATGACTTATTATCTGCTGTTTTTACTCCTTATTATTGGAATTTATTACACCTATATATTCATCAAAGAAAAAGATTTCAAAACTTTAGGATTTACACTTGCGACATTCGGAATTGCTTCAATTTTCGCAGTAGGGTCAAATGCTACAGGTTTGATGGCAACCGCTGAATATGCCGACTTTAGTATGCGAGCAAAAAGTGAGCTGAAATTTAATCCTGACGGATCAAAAAACACTACCACGGCAGCGATGGATTACAATTATATTACCGAATATAGTTATGGTCTAGCCGAAAGTTTTAACCTTATTGCACCAAGACTTTTTGGAGGATCAAACAGTGAAAAATTAGGAACGGATAGTCACGTTTATGATTATATAATCGGGCAAGGAGCTCCAGAAGGACAAGCTAGGGAGTTTGTTTCTGCGTTGCCTACGTATTGGGGAGATCAACCTATTGTAGCCGCACCAGCATATATAGGAGCGATTGTGTTCTTTCTAGCAGTGCTTGCATTTTTTGTAGATAATAAAAAAATAAAATACCTATTATTAGCTGGTTCATTGCTTTCGCTAATATTATCATGGGGGAAAAACTTCGGATTGATTACAGACTTCTTTATTGACTTCGTTCCGTTTTACGACAAATTTAGAGCGGTTTCATCCATACAAGTGATTTTAGAACTTTGTATGCCAGCTATTGCTATAATTGGACTTTCGGCTTATTTTAAAGAGCAAGATGTTGCAAAAAGATGGAATGGTTTGTGGAAAACTGCGGCGATAAGTTTAGGATTAATTGTGTTTTTGTTTTTGATAAAAGGTTTCTTCAATTTTAATGGCGGAAGCGATGGTTACTTTGCTGAGCAATTTGGGCCAGATTTTGTAAACGCGCTTAAAAATGACCGAAAAACAATGTATTCTGCGGACCTTTTAA
Source organism: Flavobacteriales bacterium (assembly GCA_038243675.1). Taxonomy (GTDB): domain Bacteria; phylum Bacteroidota; class Bacteroidia; order Flavobacteriales; family Flavobacteriaceae; genus Flavobacterium. The sequence goes on along the minus strand of JBBSQV010000023.1, from coordinate 22,582 downwards.
GAAGTGGATTCTTTATGATTATCGCAGCATTGATTTTATATCTACATAGTAAAAATCGTATTGCTCAAACCACAGCAGTTATTTTAGTTGGAGTATTTATGATTGCCGATTTGTTCTTCGTGGACAAAAAGTATGTTGACAGCAGCAGTTTTGTTGCCGCAAGACAAGTAGAAGAGCCATTTCAGCCTACCCCAACCGATCTTGAAATTCTAAAAGATACTTCTCATTACAGAGTTTTTGAAGTGCAAGGAAGATTAAAAGCCCGTACTTCTTATTTCCATAAATCACTTTCTGGGTATAGTGCGGTAAGACCTAGAAGAATTGAGCATCTTTTTGATTATCAAATTGCCAAAAACAATTTTGAAGTTTTAAATATGTTGAACACAAAGTATGTGATTCAGGTTGATGAAAAAGGGCAGGAGTTTCCAGCGGTGAATCCTGATGCTAATGGAAATGCGTGGTTTGTTTCGAAAGTCAAAAAAGTTTCAACTGCAGATCAGGAAATGAACGCACTTGACAAATTTAATAGTATGGAGGAAGTGATTGTAAATACTTCAGAATTTCCAGCGATGACTGCTTCAAGTTTTGTGGCCGATAGTTTGGCGAAAATACAATTACAAGTATACAAACCGAATTATCTAAAATACACTTCCAATAACAATAATGATGGTTTTGCGGTCTTCTCAGAGATTTATTATCCTCAAGGATGGCAGGCAAGAATAGACGGAAAAGAAACAGAGCATATTCGAGTTGACTATACTTTACGAGGACTAGCAGTGCCAAAAGGAAAGCATACAATCGAATTTTCTTTTGAACCTCAAGTCGTGAAAACCGGAAGTATGATTTCGCTAATCAGCTCATTAGGAATATTACTCTTGATTATTGGTGGAATATACTATGAGTTTTTCTACAGAAAAAGAGAAACAGATACTACTCAAGAAATAGAATAATATCTTTTAGGTTTGAAAAAGGAGAAGAAGAGAGTTTTAATCGTTACATATTATTGGCCGCCTGCGGGCGGACCAGGGGTACAACGATGGCTGAAATTTGTGAAGTATCTTCCCGACTTCGATATTGAACCAATAGTTTATATTCCGGAAAATCCAACTTATCCAATATTGGATTCTGATCTTGAACAAGATGTTTCGAAGAAAGTTACAATTTTGCGTAAGCGAATTTTTGAACCTTACGGACTAGCTTCAATCTTCGGAAGAGGAAAAATCAAAAAAATTAGCAAAGGGATTATTCCGCATCAGCGAAAACAATCTTTTTTTGAAAGAACGTCACTGTGGATTCGTGGTAATTTGTTTATTCCTGATGCTCGAGTTTTCTGGGTTAAACCATCAATAAAATATTTAGATAGATACATTAAGGAGAATAAAATAGATACGGTTATCACAACTGGACCTCCGCATAGTGTTCACTTGATTGGACTTGGATTAAAAAAGCAGAATAAAATTACTTGGATTGCTGATTTCAGAGATCCCTGGACAACGATTGGATATCATAAATCTCTAAAATTAAGTCCTCAGGCACAGCAGCGACACATTTCGATGGAAAAAGAAGTACTGACAATTGCCGATTCTGTAATTGTAACTTCTCGAACCACAAAAGTGGAGTTTTCTAAAATCACTTCTAAGCCAATCGAAATCATCACAAATGGTTATGATGCCGAAAAGGTTCAGAAAAAAGCTTTAGATACCAAATTTTCTCTTGCACATATTGGCTCATTTTTGTCTGAACGCAATCCAAGAATTTTATGGAAGGCTCTGAAAGAACTTGTAAAAGAAGAGGATGGTTTTGCCGATAATTTGGAATTAAAACTCGCTGGAGCAATCAGTCCAATAATTTTAGCGAATATTGATGAATTTGGATTGACTAACTATCTAAATAATATGGGTTATTTAGCTCATAAAGAAGCTGTCGCCGAACAAAGATCTGCTCAGGTTTTACTTCTTATCGAGATAGATTCGGAAGAGACAAATGGAATCATCCCAGGGAAGATTTTTGAATATATGGTTTCTGGAAGACCAGTTATCGGAATCGGACCCGATATGTCTGACTTTGCCGAAATTATTACTGAAACAAATACTGGAGTTTTTATCAATTACGACGAAAAGGATAAACTCAAAGACACTATTTTAGCATATTACAAACAATATCTTCAAGGAAATCTAAAGTCAAACGCGGTAGGATTACAGAAATATTCTAGAAAGAACTTGACTGCCCAGCTGGCACAACTTCTAAAAAGATAGTATGGGTATTGTCATAAATCAATCGATCAAGAATACTATAATTACCTACATAGGATTTGCAATCGGTGCGGTCAATGCCTTGTATATGTATCCTGAATTTCTTGGAAAAACATTTTACGGACTTACTGCTTTTCTTCTTTCTACTGCAAATATTATAATGCCATTGATGGCTTTTGGAGTTCATAATACATTAGTTAAATTTTATTCTACATATGATTCTGATGCGCAAAAATCGCAATTCTTATCATTTGTGTTGCTTTTGCCATTGCTCACAATTATTCCATTGACATTAATTTTGCTGTCTTTTTATAAACAAATAGCACAACTGCTTTCCATAGAAAATCCCATTATTTACGATTACGTTTGGTTAGTCCCAGTAATAGGACTTTGTATGGGCTACTTTGAAATTTTCTATGCTTGGGTCAAAGTTAATATGAAATCGGTGCTCGGTAACTTTATCAAGGAGGTTTTTCTTAGGGTTTTAATATCGATATTTCTGTTTGCCGTTTATTTTAAATATATTACAGTTCAGCAATTTGTCTATATTACAGTGGCAATCTATTTGGCTACAACACTTATGATGCTGTATTTTGCCATTCGCGTTAAGCGTATATCCCTAACTTTTACTTTCCCAGAGAACCGACGTCAGATTATTACGTATTCCATTTTTATAATACTTTCTGGAAGTGTGGCAGTATTACTGTTAGACATTGATAAATTTATGCTCGGGCAGTATATTAGCATCGAAAATATTGCATTCTATTCAGTTGCCATCTTTATCGCGACTGTAATTTCGGTACCAAGTCGAGCGATGCATCAGATAACTTATCCGATTACCGCGAAGTTGATGAGCGAGAATAAATACGAAGAATTGAACGTGCTTTACAAGAAAACGTCTATCACTCTTCAAGTTGTGGGTGGATATGTTTTATTAGGGATTTTGGTAAACATAAAATCTATTTACTCTGTGCTTCCAATCGAATATTCAGGAGGGATAGCGGTGGTGTTTCTGATAGGATTTTCGAAATATTTAGATTTAATTTTAGGTAATAACAATGCCATTATATTCAATTCTAGATATTATAAAGTTGTATTGATGCTAGGTCTTTTGCTAGCATTTTTTGCAGTGACTCTGAATATGATTTTAATTCCAATCTATGGAATAAATGGTGCTGCAATCGCAACCCTTACAGCGATTACACTGTATAGTCTTGCCAAATTATTATTTGTAGTTTTTCAAATGAAGCTATTTCCATTTACTTTGAAGACGCTAAAATCATTTGGAATTTTGGTGCTGAGTTTTGCAGTTTTCTACTTTTGGGATTTCGAACTACATCCAATTTTTAATATTATTTTTAAGTCGATGATATTGACTGTTTTCTTCGGATTTCTAAATTACTATCTAAAAATATCACCCGAAATTAATCAGGTGATAGATCAGATATTTAAATATATATTACCTAGAAAAACTAAATAAAAGTTTAAAGTTTTTCCTTTAGATATTGTCCAGTGATCGACTTCTTGTTTCTAGCCACTTCCTCTGGAGTTCCAGTGGCAAGTACATAACCACCATTTTCTCCACCTTCTGGTCCTATATCAATAATATAATCTGCACATTTGATAAGGTCTAGATTATGCTCAATTACAATTATTGAGTGACCTTTGTCTATCAAAGCCTCAAAAGAGGCAAGTAGCTTCTTAATATCGTGAAAATGTAATCCAGTTGTTGGCTCATCAAAAACAAATAATGCTTTTTCTTTTGTCACACCTTTTACAAGGAAAGTTGCAAGTTTGATTCGTTGCGCTTCTCCACCCGAAAGAGTAGAAGAGGACTGACCTAGTTGCACATATCCCAATCCAACATCTTGCAGCGGCTGAAGCTTTTGCATAATCTTAGTTTGTTTGGTTTCTGTAAAGAATGCTACAGCATCATCAACGGTCATCGTCAAAATATCGTCAATGTTTTTCCCCTCAAACTGAACTTCTAAAATATCTTTTTTGAATCTCTTTCCGCCACAGTCATCACAAGGTAACTGAACATCGGCCATAAAAACCATTTCAACATTTATGCTACCTTCACCTTTACAGGTTTCGCATCTTCCGCCATCAACGTTAAAAGAGAAATGTTTCGGTTGATAACCTCGTATTTTTGAAAGTTTTTCTTTGGAATACAAATCTCGAATATCATCGTATGCCTTAATATAAGTTACAGGATTTGATCGTGAACTTCTACCAATAGGATTTTGATCTACATATTCGATATGACGGATCTTGTGGTAATGACCACGCAACTCCGTAAACTGTCCGCTTTTTTCGCCAGGCCCATCAAGATGTTTCTGCATCGCGGGCAAAAGAATCTTCTTAACCAATGTACTTTTTCCACTTCCCGAAACGCCAGTTATCACTGTAAGCATTTCGAGGGGAAAACGAACATCAATATTCTTTAAATTGTTTTCTCTTGCGCCAAGAATTTCGATATAAGCATCACTTTTTCTTCTGATACGTGGAACTTCGATTTTTAAATCTCCATTTAGATACTTTGACGTTAATGAATCAGATTTCAAAATTTCATCATAAGTCCCTTGAGCCACGAGTTCGCCACCGTAAGTACCTGCTTCTGGGCCAATATCAATAATCATATCTGCCGCTTTCATAATATCTTCGTCGTGCTCGACCACAATAACGGTGTTGCCAAGTTCACGCAATGCTATAAGCACTTTTATAAGTCGCTCAGTGTCTTTTGGGTGCAATCCAATACTTGGCTCATCAAGAATGTACATAGAGCCAACCAGGCTACTTCCTAAAGATGTTGCCAAGTTAATTCGTTGAGATTCTCCACCAGATAAGGTTGCCGAGTTTCTATTGATCGTTAAATAATCCAAACCAACTTGGGAAAGAAAGGATAGTCTGTTATTTATTTCGATAAGCAGACGTTTTGCAATAATTGCATCGTGCTCACTTAATTTTAAATCTTGAAAAAACGGAATAATCTTTTTGATTGACAAATCCACCAATTCAGAGATTGTTCTATCGCCAACTTTTACGTAGTTTGCTTCAACTCTTAGGCGTCGACCCATACAAGAATAGCATTTTGTTTTTCCACGGTATCGAGACAACATTACACGATTCTGAATTTTATAATTTTTAGATTCCAACTCTTTGAAAAAGTCATTAAGGCCAGTAAAATAACTATTTCCTGTCCATAAAAGCTGTTTTTGCTCGTCGTTAAGTTCAAAATATGGTTTGTGAATTGGAAAGTCAAAACGATGTGAGTTCTTTACCAATTCATCTCTATAATAACTCATAGATTCGCCACGCCAAGGAAAAATTGCGTTTTCGTAAATGCTTAATGATGTATTTGGAATTACTAATTCAGCATCTATTCCAATAATATTCCCGTAGCCTTGACAAACGGGGCAAGCACCATAAGGATTATTGAAACTGAAAAGGTGGACATTCGGTTCAAGAAAGCTGATACCATCTAAGTCGAAATTGCTGCTGAATTCTATACGATCTTTCTGATCTACTTCTTGCAGATAGCAAATTCCTTTTCCTTCATAAAAAGCTACTTGAATTGCATCTGCTAGACGGTTGAAAAATGCCTCATCATCAGCAACTACGATACGGTCTACAATAAGAAGAATTTCTTTCTTTCCGAATTTTACATCAGCAATTTCATCAAGACGTATTGTTTCACCATTGACTAGAATTCTCGCAAATCCTTGCTGCAACAATGCTTTTAGCTTGTCTTCAAGCGGTCGATCTTTTTCTAAAACAATTGGGGCCATTAGCAACCACCGAGAACCGACTTTAAACTCAGTAACTTTCTTAACGACATCTGTCACAGTATCTTTTTTGACCTCCAGTCCAGATATAGGAGAGATTGTCTTACCGATACGAGCGTAAAGAAGTTTTAGATAATCGTAAATTTCAGTCGAAGTTCCCACTGTAGAACGCGCATTCGTGGTATTTACCTTTTGCTCAATTGCAATTGCTGGGGCAATTCCCTTTATATATTCAACTTTAGGTTTGTCCAATCGGCCAAGAAACTGACGTGCGTATGAAGATAAACTTTCTACATAACGACGCTGTCCTTCGGCATACAAAGTATCAAAAGCCAAACTTGATTTTCCAGAACCTGAAAGTCCTGTGATTACTACTAATTTATTTCTTGGAATTACAACGTCTAGTTTTTTGAGGTTGTGAATTTCCGCTCCTTTTATTATAATGTTGGTTTTTGGATCCAACTTGCTAAAATCTTTCTGCATAGTAAAAAGCCCTTGTTTTTTTTATGCAAAGATAATAAAAAGTCGACGCTTCATTAATGCAATTATTAGTAATGAGCACTTTAGTTTCACTGACGCGTATTGTCCCGTTTTTGTTAAACTTTCGAAAAAGTTTGGATAGTAAAGTTTAATAATGTTAAATTTGGTTAATATAAACTCAAAATAATAGTAGCCTATACAGCAAAAGTACTTTTAAAATTTATTACCCAACCCAAATTAAAAGGTACTATTATGGCTACTAACACACTTACTGACGCTCTTTTGGTAAAGAATTATATCGCTGGAGATGAGAAATCACTAGAGATATTAATCAATAGACATCAATCAAAAATATACGGTTTTATTTATTCCAAAATTTCTGATAGAAATCTCTCTGACGATATTTTTCAGGATACTTTTATTAAAGTTATTAAAACTTTAAGATCAAATTCTTACAATGAAGAAGGTAAATTCTTACCGTGGGTAATGCGAATTGCCCATAATCTTGTAATTGATCACTTTCGTGGAAGTAAAAAAATGCCAATGTTTAGAGAAACCGAGGAGTTTTCAATATTTTCTATTATGTCAGACAACGTTCCTAATATCGAAAGTAGAATAATCACTTCGCAGGTAGAAGAGGATATTCGTAAAATTATCGAAGAATTGCCAGCAGATCAAAAAGAAGTGCTGATGATGAGAATGTATCAAGATTTAAGTTTCAGAGAGATTTCAGAACTCACTGGAGTAAGTATTAATACTGCTCTTGGAAGAATGAGGTACGCACTAATGAATATGCGAAAAGTTATTGACAAGCATCAAATAGTTTTAACAAACTAGTAATAATGTTTGAAAGATATCGTTGTAATAAAAAACATAATGATATGGCTAAACTTTACTCAAAAAAATCTTTAGTAAATTTAAACGCAATGCCCAAAAAAAGTACAATAAAGTTTTTACTTGCGTATTCGCAAGCATTACAAGTAATTCAGGTCGGCAACATGAAGTTTGAATGCATTGCTAATTAAAAACAAAAAATCCTGATTTATTCAGGATTTTTTTTTGTAATAATTTTCTATAACCGAATTTTTACCAATAGTTTTGGTGATGATATCTTTTTGTAAATCCCAACCTCTTGCGGGAGAATATTGACGTCCGTACCAGATAATTTGCAAATGGATGTCGTTCCATTTATCCATAGGAAACAATCGTTTTGCATCACGCTCAGTTTGCTCTACATTTTTACCATTTGATAGATTCCATCTATACATAAGCCTATGAATATGAGTATCTACTGGAAATGCTGGATATCCAAACGCTTGTGACATTACAACGCTTGCCGTTTTATGTCCAACTGCCGGAAAAGATTCTAACGCTTCGTAAGTGGCAGGAACCTTGCCATCATATTGTTCAATAATCATTTTAGAAAGACCATAAATACCTTTGGATTTCATCGGACTAAGACCACAAGGCTTTATAATTTCGCGAATTTCTTCGACTGACATTTTTATCATATCGACAGGATTATCCGCTTTAGCAAATAAAATAGGAGTAATTTGATTAACTTTTACATCGGTACATTGTGCAGATAGCAGCACAGCAATTAACAAAGTGTATGGATCTTTATAATCCAAAGGAACCGTTACTTCTGGGTACAACTTTTCTAATTCTTCAATTACAAACTCAACTCTTTCTTTTTTATTCATAACTTTTTCCCGTAACTTTAATGCAAAGATACATATTATGACAAAATTTAAAGTAGGAGATAAAGCTCCAGATTTTGAAGGATTGGATCAAGATGGTAAACTTCACAAATTGAAAGATTATATGGGTAAAAGACTTGTGATATTTTTCTTTCCTAAAGCAAGTACTCCTGGCTGTACAGCTCAAGCCAAAAATCTTTCAGAAAACTACCAAGAATTTAAAAATAAAAACTACAGAATTTTAGGAATAAGCGCCGATAGCCAAGAAAGACAAACCAAATTTAGAGATAAATACGAAATGCCTTTTCCACTAATAGCAGATGTAGATAAGAAAATACTTGAAGCCTACGATGTTTGGGGAGAGAAGAAATTTATGGGTAAAACATATGACGGGATTAAGCGTACTACTTTTGTTCTAGATGAAAGTGGGAATATTGAAGATATAATTACTGCCGTCAAAACAAAAACTCATTCGTCACAAATATTAAAGTAAAAAAAGCGATCAATTTCTTGATCGCTATATTTTTAGTTGTTAGTTTCTAAAAAACGAGTTTTATCATAATCAAATAGCTTCTTATCTTTTATCAAATTTGCAATTCCTTCTGGTAACATTTCTTCCCAACCTGCTTCACCATTGTTAATCATCTTTAGTACTTCTCTAGAAAATACACCAAGAATTTCTGGATCATAATTTTCTATATCTTTTAATTTGCCATTGAATTTAAAGAATTTGTAAAGTTCCTTTAGTCGAGGATGCACTTTGAGATTTTCGGAGGTAATAATCTCTCCAGATTCATCAAGCATAGGATATAAGAATACTTTTAAATCTCTGTAGAATAACTTTCCAAAAGCTTCCAGAATTCCTCCGCTAAGATGTCTGTAATATTTCTCATCAAAAATATAAACCAGATTACTTACACCCATTGCTAGGATCATTCGCTCCTTGGTGTAATTTGCAAAATATTCTACAACTTTATAATATTCTCTAAAGTTAGAAATCATTACAGTCTGTCCAAGTGAACATAGTAATTCGGCACGATCGATAAAGTCAGCTTCGTCAATTTCTCCTTCAAAGGCAAGATTGGAAAGTGTAATTTCAAAAATCACAAGTGTATTATCCTTGTCGACTTTTTTGTCTTTCAAGAACATATCCATCGATTTATGGTACATATCCATATTTACTTTTGTCACAGGTCTGAAACTTCCTCTAAGGGCCAAAATATTCTTTTTATACAACATCGTTGCAGGTAGAATATTATGTCCATCGGGCGTAAACATTACTGCATCGGTCATACCAAATTTGACAAGTTGCAAACTCATTAGCCTGTTATCAACATTTGCGAATCGAGGGCCAGAGAAATTTATAGTGTCAATTTCTAGTTGATCTTTGTCAAGGTGATCATATAAATAAGAAACTAACATTTTTGGATCACGGTATTTATAGAAAGCACCATAAATTAGATTTACACCAAGTGTACCCAAGGTTTCCTGTTGCAGTTTTGTGTCAGTTTCTTTGAACTGAATATGTAATGAGATTTCATTGTATTCTTCTTCTGGATCTAGTTGGTAGCGAATTCCAACCCAACCGTGGCCTTTGAACTGCTTTGCAAAATCGATTGTTGCGACAGTATTAGCATAGCTAAAGAATATTTTTGTTGGATGTTTTTCTCTGCTAAGTCTACTTTCCATAAGATCAACTTCGTGGCTAAGCATTCTTTTCAACCTACTTTCTGTTACATAACGTCCATCTTCTTCAATGCCGTAAATGTCGTCACTAAAGTCTTTATCATATGCCGACATTGCTTTTGCAATTGTACGTGCAGAGCCTCCAGATCTAAAAAAATGACGAACGGTTTCTTGACCAGCGCCAATCTCAGCAAATGTTCCGTAAATATTTGTGTTTAAATTTATTCGAAGTGTTTTGTCGGCAAGGGATGGAACTTGGGCAATGATTCTGTCTCCTTTTAACGAATTTTCAGTGTTCATAAAATCTTAATACTAGATTAACTACAAAGTTAACGAAATAGGGCAAGGCGAAAAGTTTTTTACCCTATTTTTGTAAAAATTAAAAACTTTGAAAGTATATTTTTTAGGTACTGGAACATCGCAAGGCATCCCCGTCATAGGGAGCAAAGATCCCGTATGCCTAAGTAAAGATCAGAAGGATAAAAGACTGCGAGTATCGGTTTGGATTTACGCTGAAGATTTTTCGGTTGTGGTGGATTGTGGACCCGATTTCAGGCAGCAGATGTTGAAATCTGAATGTCCTGCAATCGATGCGATTTTGTTTACCCACGAGCACGCCGATCATACTGCGGGCCTTGACGATATTCGACCTTTTAATTTTAAGCAGGGCGCATTAAAAGCGTATGGTCATACAAGAGTGCTTGATAATATCAAAAGCAGGTTTGCTTATATCTTTCAAACGGAAAATAGATATCCTGGCGCGCCATCCCTCGACGCTATAGAAGTTCATAACGATCAGCCGTTTCAAGTAAAGGAGAAGATAATAATTCCTATTAGCGCGTGGCACGGGTCTCTGCAAGTCTTTGGTTATAGAATAGATAATTTTGCATACCTAACGGATCTTAAAACAGTTCCTAAAGAGGAGCTTTCAAAATTTGAAAATCTTGATGTTTTGGTCATTAATGCTTTGCGCGAAGAACCGCACGAAACTCATTTTAATTTGGCAGAAGCACTCGCTTTTATCGATCTTGTGAAGCCTGGCAAAACATATCTTACACATATAAGTCACAAAATGGGTTTTCACGAAGAAGTGCAGAAATGGCTTCCTGAAAATGTTTTTTTAGCCTATGACGATCTCGAAATTATTATTTAATCAATACCAAAATATCATTTTAAAATAATGAAAAAATTATATCTATACTTGTTCATTTTTGCTGTTCTGTTCAACATTTTTACGTATATGTTCTTTAATAAACAATCGACATTTCAAGAAAAACGTTACGATGATATGAGCGTTAAGATGCGTGACAGCATCAACTTGATGAAAGGTTCGCCCGTAAATGATGATTATTTTGATTTAGAAAAAAACCAAAAAGCTCAGAACTATTTTGACTCCGAAGATCCTGCAAAAGTCGTGGATTACGTAAAATTAATTCCGTTTGTAAAAGATCAGTTGCTGAATTATAACGACGATCCAAAAGGAAATAAGTTCACAGGTCAAGACCAAATTACAGATCAGAAATTCATCATTAATAAAATCAAAATCCTGAATCACCGTTGGATTATCGCTGATTATAGCGATGGAGAGTATTGGGGCGAAGCAATGATAAAATATTTCTTAAACGACGACGGAACGATTTCTTTTGAGACTTTTCAAAGTATTTTATACCAGAAATAACATTTTCATTTGAAGTTGCTTTTTTTGGGCGCGACCATCGCCAGAATGTTTTCGGTAAATACAATATTTAAGGTAGCTCTGGTCAGGCTTTCCGCTATATCTTTTCTTCCGCAAGCTCCAGAAAAGGATGCCGCTGCAATCCTTCGCGCTAAGCGTTAAATTTGAGAATTACGTTTCATTTGAAATCTAATTCTTAAAAGAAATTTTCGATATAAATAAAAACAAAAATTCGATTTGCGAACTAAAATTTAGTCTGCAAATCGAATTTTTTTATTAAGATATTTAACAGGAATCTATCTTTTGGTCAAAATCAGCCAACCTAGAAAATCTCTGAAATTCTGTGGAGAAACGCCGTGACCGATAGGATATTCTTTGTAAGTAACATCGATATTCATCGCCTCCAAAGCTGGTTTCGCCTTACGTCCCCATTCTACAGGTACTACCTGATCTTGACTTCCGTGAGAGCAGAAAACCTTGAAATTATCGTAATTCTTTTGGCGGAAGCCATCAACTACTAAGTCTTCGTTGAGATAGCCGCTCATCGCAACAATGCGGCGAATGCGTTCTGGATACGATAGTCCGATTGCATAACTCAAGATACTTCCTTGACTAAATCCGATTAATGTTACGTCATCTTTGTCAATATTATACTTCGGAATTATCTCGTCAAGAAAGTCCATAATCTTATCTCTCGAAACAATTGCTTCCTCATTGTTCGAAAACTTATTCTGATCTGCATCAAAATTAATCGCATACCACGCGTGGCCATAAGGTTGCAATTCGTAAGGTGCTCGTACCGAAACGATGTAATAATCTTCGGGTAATTCTGGAGCAAACGAAAATAAATCGTCTTCGTTACTGCCATAACCGTGAAGCAAAACGAGTAGTGGATTTTTGTCTTTTTTTTGTTTTGGTTCGCGAACCAGATGGTATAGTGAGGTTGTCATATTATTCTATATTTTTAAAAATTTTTTGAAAAAACGCACCAAGCAAAGGAATTGCCGTCATTTGTCCTTGCAGCGCTGTGAGGAATCCGTAGATCCAAAGCACGAAAATAAATGTCCAAAATGAATAAGTAGCCATCCAATTATCAAAGTAGCCGACGAAATATCCTAACAGGAAGAAACTTATAAAAATTCCGAGTGATTGTCTGATGTGGAAAGCCGCAAATGCATTCTTCTTTTCGCCATTCATAACCATCGCACTTATGGTGCCGATGATGGTAATATAACTGATTATTGCAATTTTCTTGCCTTCATCTTGTGTACTTTGCATAACCGTTATTTTAATATTAATTGAGAGTTGTTCAAAATTCCATACACTTTTCCTTCTGTCTCAAAACCTAGAAAAGCTGAGTTTTTGGATTTGGATAAAACATCTTGTTTCGTAAAAATTGCTTTTCCAGTTGGCGTAAAAAGTGTGAAATTTGCTTTGGAACCTTTTTCAATTTTTGAAGTTTCAATTCCAAAAATTGATTTTCCTGCTGTAAGTTTCTCTACAATTACTTCAGTTGGAAGAATAGTTTGTAAAGCGGCAAATGCACTTTCCAAACCAATTGTACCGCTCATTGCCATATCAAATTCCATTTTCTTGTGCTCGATATCTATCGGATTATGATCTGATGTTATCATATCAATTGTTCCATCAAGAACTGCGGCAACTAAAGCTTGACGATCAGATTCTTCGCGTAAAGGTGGACTAACTTTATATCTTGTATCAAAAGTTTGCAGCGCTTGATCTGTAAGAGTCAAGTGATGTACACTCACGCTGCAAGTTACTTGAAGACCTTTATTTTTTGCTTCGCGAATTAGTTCGGCCGACTTTGCAGTAGAAATTGTGGGAATATGAAGTTTACCTCCAGTATATTCCAAAATAAACAAATTTTTGGCGAGGTCAACTTCTTCGGCAAGATTAGGAATTCCTTTCAGTCCCAGTTGAGTGCTAACTATTCCCTCATTTGCAATTCCTGCACCACGAAGATTTTTGTCTTCGCAAAAAGCAATTACCAGACCATCAAAATCTTGGGTGTATTGCAAAGCAATTTTAAATAATAGTGAGTTGCTAATACTTTTATTATAATCGCCAAAAGCAATTGCGTCTGCATTTTTCATATCAAAAAGCTCGGCAAGGTCTTTTCCTTCTGATGCCTTTGTCAAAGCGCCAATCGGATAAAGGGCCGTCGCTGCTGAGTTTGCTCTGTTTTTTACAAATGAAACTTGCGATTGATTGTCAATAATAGGAGTAGAGTTGGGCTGTAAAGCAACGGCTGTAAAACCACTTTTGGCAGCAACCATCAATCCATTGCTGATAGTTTCTCTATCTTCATAACCTGGCTCACCAAAACTTACGCTACTATCAAACCAACCGCTAGAAATATGTAAATTTTCTAAAACAAGTTCGTCAATATTTGAATCGTTTTCAATCGTTTCTGCAATATTTAAAATTATTTCATCCTCAATTAATAAATCGATTTTTTTATTATTAAATGGACTAGAAGCATCAATAATCGTAGCAGCTTTTATGATTATTTTCATTTTATAAATTTTTGAATGGCTATTTCAATGAGTAAAAAGAGCAGGCAAAGTGCTATAAACCACTTCCAATAGGAATTGTCTGTTCTGTCTGATTTTATGGTAGATAATATTGAATCGATACTTTCTGTGGTATTCAGCTTATCTAAAAGATTCTTGTCAATCTTGCTCAAATCACTTTCGGATCGGTCGTAATTAAAACTAACTAATGCTATCTTTTCGTTTTTATTCATTACTTGATAATTCCCAGAAATCGAAGGATTATCAGCAAATGAAAGAGTGACTTTTTTATTGAAAACTTTCTGCATCGGAATAAAACTTTCGTCTTCATTCTCAACTTTCAAAACGGCATCTTTACCCAAACTTGTAAATGCCGAAAAGGATTGGTTTGAACCGATTTTGATTGCTGTAATCGCGGCATTTGCATTAGCCTGAGCCATATTGAAAAATGTAGGAACAATCAAAGGAGAGTTTTGGAAATTGCTATTCTTCTTATTTAGCGGAGCAGAAAAAACATAGACTTTTCCAGCCTTATGGGGAACTATTGACAGGAAACTACTTTGATCAGCATATTTCAGAGCTGATACTGAGGAGCTTCGAATCTCAAATGAACTATTAGTAGTTGGATATTCAAAATTATCTACTTTCTTTTCGAAAACACCTTTGTATAGCGGATTATCAAATGCAATCGTGCTTACTTTTTTCTCCCCATCTGCATATCTTAGAAACTGATAATTTCCAAATTTCGAAAGAAATGAAGAGCCATTTTGAGCATACATTAATTTAGAAGGAATGACAATAATACTTCCACCTTCGGCAGCAAAAGCTTTCAGATTCGTTTGAAGTGCTTCGGGGATATCTGCCAATTCATTTAAAACAACAACGTCTTGATCTTGCAGTAAACTATAATCTAATTTTTGTAAAGTGGAGTTTTGATAATCAAATTCTTCGGCAGTATAGATCCTTTTCAAAAATCCTGATAAATCATCTTCTCCAATGCTGATAACCGTTGTTTTCTTTGGACTTTCGATAGAGAAATAATATGTATTATCATATTCCAATGCGTTGTCCTCGATCTTAACATATCCGTGGAAATCTGCTTTTGCAATTTTGAAAGGAACTGTAACCTTAGACTTATCAAGCTTCAAAAGCGTTTTTGCGACAAGCTTATCATTATTATAAAGCGCCATACTCAAGTTGCCTTCAGCTTTTCCGTAAGCGCTAGCATTTACGGCGATGTCGTAAAAGTTATCTTGAGTGTCGTTTATGTAGATGCTATCGATAGCAACGTTGCTCTGCTTTTGAGATTTTGGAATAATAAAATGAGTTAGAATTCCTTTGTTCGCTGCGTCAACATCTTTGGACTTTAATCCAATGCCGTCTGTAAGGACAATTAAATCCTTCCCAGTTACCGAGTTTCTGCTATTTATTTTTCCAATCTGAGTTTCTAAATCAAAGGAATTATTTGAATAAGTAATCTGCTGCAAATCTTTTTGAATGGAACTGATATCCGTATCCCAATAATTCTGATCGTTTGTAAGAAGGGAAAAAGTCTGATTTTCTGGGATTTCCTGAAGAAGGTCTTCAACTGAGCGTTTTAATAATTCGCCTTTTTCTCCCTTTGCTTGCATTGAAAAGGAGTTGTCGAGAATAACAAATAGACTGTTATTGGTATTTGAAGTGTCTTTTGCATTGCTGAAAGGCTGTGCAAACGCAATAATCAATGCAGCAAGAAGCAGCATTCTCGTGATGAGAAGCAACCATTTTTTAAGCTGTGAACTTTTTCTAGTTTGTACAACCAGATTTTTCAGGAATCGAACATTCGTAAAATATTCTTTCTTAAAACGACGTAACTGAAATAAGTGAACTATTATAGGAATAACCAGAAGGAAAAGGAAGAAGAGTATTTCTGGATATTTAAAGTGCATTCTTTTTTAAGTTTATCAAATATAGTAGTAAGTTTTCAAAATCGAAAAGTAAAACAGGATCATTTGATACGATTTTCAAACGGTCACTTTAGATCCGAAATTACTTCTTCTTTTTGTTTCTTTTCGCAGTCTGAGCGCGCAACAAACCTCTATTTATAGAACCGTGTGTTTTCTTTTTGGTTTTTGAAGGCCCACCAAGATTCACTTTCTTATTCTTATCAGATCTTTCTTGGAAAGCACCATCTCCGGTAAGTTTTGGTTTTTTAAGTAAGAATTTGATTTTTTCTTTGTCTTTTTCTGGACCAATCAAAGTAGTTGAAATCACTACTTCCTCTGGGAATTCTGTCATCGGAAGCTCGAAGTCCATCAATTCTTCAATCGCTTCTTGCATTTCTTTCTCACGAGCAGTCACAAAATTAATTGCTGTTCCAGTAGCATCTGCACGACCTGTTCTACCAATTCTGTGCATATACTGCTCAGGCATTTCTGGCATTTCGAAATTCACAACGTGAGTAATATTCGAAATATCCAGTCCGCGCGCCATAATATCAGTTGTAATAATTCCGCGTAAGCTTCCTTCCTGAAAATTAGCCATCGTACTAAGACGGTAATTCTGAGATTTGTTTGAGTGGATTACTCCAAATTCTCCTTCAAATTGCGCATCAATCTTCTCGTGAAGCATATCTGCAATACGTTTGTTGTTTACGAAAACCAACGCACGACTCATTCCTTCATTATTCTTAAGTAGGTGAGTAAGTAAATTGATTTTGGTATTAAAATTCTGAACATCATAAGTAATCTGCTCGATATTTTCAAGCGGTGTTCCCGATGCTGCAAGTGTAACTTCTTCTGGATAATCAAAAAAGTCATTCAGAATCGCATCAACCTCATCTGTCATAGTTGCAGAAAAAAGAATATTTTGTCTTTTCTTGGGCATCATTGCAAGAATAGAAGTCAGCTGAACTCTAAAACCTAAATTCAACATCTCGTCAAACTCATCAATAACCAGTTTTTGGGTATCTTCAAATCGGATTACATTATCAAGCGCAAGATCCATCACACGTCCGGGAGTTCCCACCAGAATATCAATTCCCGTATAAACAGCCGTTTTTTGAGTATTTATATTTACACCTCCGTACACACCAAGTGAACGTACAGACATATATTTAGTAAGTTTCTGAACTTCTTCTACAACCTGCACTACTAGCTCCCGCGTAGGTACAAGAACAACAAGTTTTGGAGTGTGAGAAGTAGAGAATTTGTACATTTTTAGCAATGGTAATAGGTAAGCCAAAGTTTTACCCGTACCAGTTTGAGCAATTCCCATCATATCACGGCCTGACATTATCACTCCAAAAGATTTTTCTTGAATAGGAGTAGGGGCTGTAAAGCCCAGTTCGTCAATGGCTTTCTGTACAGATTTTGGAAGATTAAATTGCTCGAATGTGCTCATTTTAATTTTTTGGCAAAGGTACATTTTTTTATGCGGTTTGGCTCTGTGAATCACAAAAATCGAAGTCGCAGATGAGCGAGATTTCGTAGCAAATTCATATTTAGCAACAGCAAAAGAGTGTTTTTTAAAGTTAAATCATATATTTGTTTCCAAACTTTAAAATATGGCTGGAAATAGTTTCGGAACCCTCTTCACACTTACTACTTTCGGGGAGTCGCACGGCGAAGCTATAGGAGGAACTATTGATGGATGTCCTGCGGGAATCGAATTAGATTTTGATACCATTCGCAGAGATATGCAAAGACGCAAACCTGGTCAATCTTCAATTGTAACCCAACGGAAAGAAGAAGACGAAATCGAATTTCTTTCTGGAATTTTTGAAGGGAAAACCACAGGAACTCCAATTGGATTTATCATCAGAAATACCAATCAAAAACCAGTTGATTATTCAGAATACAAAGATACCTTCAGGCCAAGTCACGCCGATTATACTTACCAGCAAAAATATGGTATTCGTGATTACCGTGGTGGGGGCCGAAGTTCGGCAAGAGAAACTGCATCTCGAGTAGCGGCAGGTGCAATTGCAAAACAAATTATTCCAAATGTAAAAATCAATGCCTTTGTTTCTTCTGTTGGAGATATCTTCATCGATAAGCCTTATCAAGAATTAGATTTTTCTCTCACCGAAACCAATGACATTCGTTGTCCAGATTTAGCATCTGCAGAAAAAATGCAGACTTATATTAAGCAAATAAAGAAACAAGGCGATACCGTTGGCGGTACAATTACTTGTGTAATTCAGAATGTGCCGATCGGACTTGGCGAACCTGTCTTTGACAAACTTCACGCCACTCTCGGCCATGCGATGCTTTCTATAAATGCCGTAAAAGGATTTGAATATGGAAGCGGATTTTGTGGCGCTAAAATGTTAGGAAGCAAGCACAACGATCTTTATAATGCGGATGGAACTACCAAATCCAATCTTTCTGGCGGAATTCAAGGGGGAATTAGCAATGGAATGGATATCTATTTCCGAGTTGCTTTTAAACCTGTGGCCACGATAATGCAAAATCAACAAACAATAAATTCTCAAGGAGAAATCGTCGATCTGATGGGCAAAGGCCGTCACGATCCTTGTGTCGTTCCGCGCGCTGTGCCAATTGTGGAGGCGATGGCAGCGCTTGTCTTGGCAGATTTTTTTCTTTTAAATAAAATTTACACCAATAAATGAAAATAGCTTTACATTGGAAAATCCTCTTTGGGATGGTTGTGGGATTGATCTTCGGGTATATAATGAAAAACTTCGATCAACTGCAATTTGTTACAGATTGGATCAAACCCTTCGGAACGATATTTATTAACCTGCTTAAAATGATTGCGGTGCCACTTATTTTGGTATCACTTATCAATGGACTGGCGGATTTGCAAGATATTTCCAAGCTCTCAAAACTCGGAGGCCGCACAGTTGCATTATATTTATTCACTACTGTTTTTGCCGTTTCTTTGGGACTAGTTTTAGCGAATGTTGTCAAACCCGGAAGCTACATCAATCAAGAATCGCGTGAATCGCTGCTTTCTAGTTTTGCTGGAGATGCCGCACAAAAAATACAACTCGCCGAATCTGCTAAAAATCAAGGGCCGCTCCAAGCATTGGTAGACATTGTACCAGAAAACTTATTTTTTGCAATGGGCGATAATGCTAAAATGCTGCAAGTTATCCTTTTTGCAATTTTAATTGGAGTCGGACTGATCTTAATTGAACCCAAAAAAGCCGAACCGGTTACAGCATTTTTCCGTGGATTTAACGATGTAATTCTCAAAATCATCGACATTATTATGCTAGCTGCTCCAATCGGTGTGTTTTCGCTAATGGCAGCTTTAATAGTCGAAATCCCTGATTTTACAACACTTCAAGCGTTACTCGTTTACGCAGCCACAGTACTTACAGGGCTGCTTTTAATGATTTTTGTCTTCTATCCGTCGCTATTAATGATTTTTGCAAAAGTGTCCCCAAAGCGGTTTTTTTCTGCTTTGATGCCTGCGCAATTGCTTGCTTTTTCAACGAGTTCAAGTGCTGCTACTTTGCCGGTCACAATGGAGAGAGTAACGGAGCATTTGGGTGTAGATGAAGAAGTTTCGAGTTTTGTTTTGCCCCTTGGCGCTACCGTAAATATGGATGGAACGAGTCTTTATCAGGCGGTTGCGGCGATTTTTATCGCTCAAGCTTTTGGTTTAGAACTGGATTTAAGCACTCAGTTAATGATTGTTGTCACCGCAACTTTAGCGTCAATCGGCTCAGCAGCAGTTCCAAGTGCGGGAATGGTAATGTTGGTAATTGTGTTGGGTCAGGCTGGGATTCCCGAAGCTGGTTTAGCGCTTATTTTCGCAATAGATAGACCGCTAGATATGGTTCGAACTGTGGTAAATGTCACCTCAGATGCCGCCGTCTCTGCGATTGTTGCAAAGTCGGTAGGCAAACTTCACGACAATCCCGTTCCCGTTAATTTGTAGAAAAAAATTTAATTTATATAGCGTCTGTAACTTTTTATGGTCGCTTTTTTTATGCAACAAAAATTCGGCTTTTGCCTGCAAAAGACTTTCCACTTCACCCGAGCGAAGCGAACTGACCGGAGGTAATCAGGGCTAAAAACGATTCGGACATTTTCGAATTTTTTCAGTAAATTACAAATGATGTGTTTCAGAAGATTGCACTAGAAATTTAGATTTCAAGTCTGGGGTCGGAAGTATACAAGCATCTTTTCTGCCAAACCATTTGTAGCGGTTTCGTGCTACAATATCATAACCAATATTCAAAATTAAGTCTGGAAGAATGCTTAGAGCATAACCAAGTATAGAATAAATTCCGCCTAAACTTTTTGCAATCTCAAGTGCTGCTGCAGCTTTATAGAAGTAAGCCACGCCCGGCTCGTACAACACTATGCTGTCAATGTTTTTATCGTAAAGTCCAATTTTTTTTAAAATTGCTTCTCCAGTTTCAGATTGCAGAGCCACAAATCTGAAAACATCCTTTGTATCGCGTTGAATCACAAAGTTGACCATCGAATTGCAAAGATTGCACACGCCATCAAATAAAATGATTTTCTTTCCAGATGTGATTGCTTCTATTTCCATTTACTTTTTAACTGCTTCTACTAGTTCAAGTTGATCAAGATCTACCTTCGACATAAAGACTCCATAATTGACAGTTGCTTTCTTTTTCTCAATAGTTTCAATGCTGCCAACTGCTTTTCCGTCCATCATTCGCACACGATCACCGACTTTCAAGATGTGATTTGTTTTAACTGGAGTCTGAGCAGCCTTGATTTTTTTTTCTTTTTTTTCTTCTCTTATTTCTTCAACCTTAACTTCAACTTCTTTTATAATCTCCTTTTTAGCTGCTTCCTTTTTCATAACTTCTTTTGGAGCAACCACTTTCCTCTTAGAATTTTCTATTTCTACGAGTTTCAGAAATTCACCGATAAGATCTTTTTTACTTTTATTATTGAAATATTTCTCAGCAATATCTTCAATTTTTTGTCCGATGTAAATTGTCTTCTGATTGGCGTCATAAAGTTCTTGGTAGCTTTCGAGTTTCTGCTTTATCTTAGCGTTGGTAGTTTCCATCTTTGCGCCTTCTTCACGAGCTTTACTTTCCACCTCTTTCAGGTTTTGAGAAGTTTTCTCCAGTTTCGAACGCTCTTTTTGAAGTGTAGCAATCGTTTTATCAAACCGAACTTTTCCACCCTCAATTTTCTTTTTAGCACGGTTTATCAGTCCAAACGGAATTCCGTTTTTCTGGGCAACTTCAAATGTAAATGAACTTCCCGCTTGACCTAAAATCAATTTATACATAGGCTCCAATGTCTTTTCGTCAAAAAGCATATTCGCGTTAATTGCGTATGGCAGTTCATTGGCAAGCATCTTTAAATTCGAATAGTGGGTTGTGATAATTCCGAAAGCTTCTCGATGATAAAATTCCTCTAAGAAAATTTCGGCCAGAGCACCACCTAATTCAGGATCAGATCCAGTTCCAAATTCATCAATCAAAAACAAGGTTTTGTTATTACACTTCTTCAAGAAATAATTCATGTTCTTAAGTCGGTAACTGTAGGTACTTAAATGATTTTCGATGGATTGATTGTCTCCAATATCAGTCAGAATTCTATCAAATAAAAATGTTTCACTTCTTTCGTGAACTGGGATCAGCATTCCACTTTGCAGCATCAGTTGAAGCAATCCCACAGTTTTTAGCGAAATCGTTTTCCCTCCAGCGTTAGGTCCAGAAATAACGATGATTCGTTTTTCGTCACTAAAATTAATACTTTGCGGATATGTAATTTCTTTTTTCTCCTTATTTGTCAAATATAAAATAGGGTGGTAGGCATCTCGAAAGTTTACAACTCGATTCTCTGTAATCTCTGGTAAAATTCCATTTATCTTTCGAGCATATTTAGCTTTTGCGGCAAGCACATCTATATCGCTCAAATATTCTTGATACTGCTTTATAAGTGGCACGTGCGGACGGATAATTGCCGAAAGTTTCTTTAAAATTCTTTTTATTTCTTCGCCTTCTTCATATTCAAGATTGCTTAGTTCTCTCGAATATTTCAAAGTAGCCTCAGGTTCAATATAAGCGATGCTTCCAGTTTTTGAACTTCCCAAAATAGAGCCTTTCACTTTACGCCTGTACATTGACAAAACTGCGAGAACCCTTCTGTTTTGAACAAAACTTTCTTTTATATCGTCAAGATATCCAAGTCCGTTATATTGGGTAAGTGCTGTGCCAAAACTCTGATTTACTTTACCACGAACGCTACTCATGTCACGACGAAGCTCTGCAAGCTCTGGCGAAGCATTGTCTTTTATCTCTCCGTATTTGTCTACAACTTTTCCAATTTCGACGATAAGCTCGGTAGTAAGTGTAACATTATCCGAGAACTTTTTAAGTTCAGGGTAATAGTCGTGAAACTTTTTAAAAAACAGTAGAAGTACATTTACTGTTTCAGAAAGGTTTGAAATCTTTTTAAATGAGGGTGTATCTAAATAACTATCCTCAATTGCTAGAAATTTAAGCTCTGCAGATAGT
>JBBSQV010000022.1:0-30006 GCA_038243675.1 Flavobacteriales bacterium | reverse complement strand
GGGTTATGAATCCTGCGCTCTAACCGACTGAGCTACCTCGCCATTTTATTGACCTATTGTCAATAATTATTCGGGTGCAAATATAGAACTAAAATTAGAAGGTGCAAGCATATTTTAAATAAATATTATTTTTTTTCAAAACGCTTTTTTGTTGGTTGAATATTGTATATATTTCCGCAAAAATTGAACACATGGAAGGCAAACAACGTTATGAAATAGAATTTTCGGTGAATTCTTCACCGGCATTACTATACCAATATATCTCTACACCGTCAGGACTAAGCGAATGGTTTGCAGACAATGTAAATTCAAGAGGTGAGTTCTTTACCTTTATATGGGATGACTCTGAAGAGAAAGCACGTTTGTCGTCAAAAAAATCTGGGGAGAAAGTGCGTTTTAAATGGGTAGACGATAATAATCAAGATACAGAATTCTACTTTGAACTTCGCATTCTTGAAGATGAGATAACAAAAGATGTATCGCTAATGGTTATCGATTATGCTCTTGAAGATGAGATTGAAGAATCAAAGCTTCTTTGGGAAAACCAAATTGCCGACCTAAAACATGTAATAGGATCTGTCTAAATTGTTTTAATAAACTTATATTTGCCCCGAACAAAATTCGGGGTTTTTTTATGATCAATTTCAACGGCACTATTCAGTCTGATTCAACTCAATTAACAACAAATAACAGAGGTTTTCTCTATGGAGACGCTGTGTTTGAAACAATAAAAATTGCTGATTCAAAAGTCTTGCTTCTCGAGGAGCACTACTTTCGCTTGATGTCTTCAATGAGAATCCTACGTATGGAGATTCCTAAAAATTTTACAATGGAATTCTTTGACGCTCAGCTGCTTTTAACTGCCCAAGCTGCTAATTGTACAGAAAGTGCAAGAGTGCGCATAACAATGTTTAGAAATGATGGTGGCCTATACCTGCCGCAATCAAGGGAAGTATCTTATGTTATTGCTGCGAGCTCACTGGCTTCCGCCAAATATATTCTGAACGAAAATCCATATGAGGTAGAACTATACAAAGATTTTTCTATTACAGCACAACTTCTGTCGACATTAAAAACTACAAACAAACTCATCAATACTGTTGCAAGTATTTATGCTCAAGAAAATGATTTTCAAAACTGCCTTCTTATCAACGAGAAGAAAAATGTTGTTGAAGCAATAAATGGAAATCTATTTATGGTAAAGGATAATATGCTGATAACGCCAAGCATCAATGAAGGCTGTATTAACGGAATCGCGAGAAAGCAGCTTTTGAAGCTTACAAAAAAAGTAAATTATGGCTTAGAAGTAGTAGAAGGTGTAATTTCCCCGTTTGATCTACAAAAAGCCGATGAATTATTTATAACTAATATCATCAGCGGAATTCAGCCTATTTCCAAATATCGTAAGAAGGAATATGGCAATACTATTTCGTCAAAGCTACTTCAAGATTTAAACGAAAGTTTAAATCTAATTTAAAACTGGATTTTCGGGAGCATTAGACCAAATGAGGTAATCACCCCCAAGTTCCAAGATTTTTTCTTTCCAAAAATTATTAGCTGATTTACCAATTATTTTGTTCTTCGAAAAGTTTTCTGATATAATCCATGAGTTGGTCTGTATCTCATCTTCGATCTGTTGTGCATCCCAACCAGTATATCCTAGAAAAAAACGAATATTATTTTTCTTAATTACGCCACTATTTATTAGTTCTGCCGTAAGTTCAAAATCTCCTCCCCAAAATATACCATTAGATATCTCGATGCTTTCGGGAATTAAATCGGGTACATTGTGAATAAAATAAAGATTGTCCTGCTCAACTGGTCCGCCGTTATAGATTTTAAAACTTGCGTGAATTTCTGGCACCAAATCTTTGATGGAATATCGTAAAGGTTTGTTTATTATAAACCCTACGGAACCTTCATTATTATGATCTGCAAGTAGAATAACAGATCTGTTAAAAGAGGTATCCCCTAGAAGTGAGGGTTCTGCGATTAACAATTGTCCTTTTTTAAGTATTTCTGATATCATTTGCTGCAATTTTTATTTAAATTTAGCAAAAAAACATCTTTATAACCAAATAAAAAGTAATAAATAAAAAAAAAGCCCTCTCAAATGAAAAGGCTTTGCATGCTATAATGCTAAATTACTTTGAATTAACAGAATTATCTAATTCAGCACCACCTTTAAATTTCACAACATTTTTTGCCGCAATTTTGATTGCTTTACCAGTTTGAGGATTTCTACCATCTCTAGCAGCTCTAGCAGAAACTGACCAAGATCCGAAACCTACAAGAGAAACTCTCCCGCCATCTTTCAAAGTACTAGTAACATTGCTTAAAAATGATTCTAAAGCTAATTTTGCAGCTCCTTTGCTTATTCCTGCATCTGCAGCCATCGCATCGATTAATTCTGATTTATTCATAATAATAGTTTTTTACTGTTGGTTAAACATTGAGTTAATAATAACAAATTTAGTAGGAATTCCTTACTACGCAACACTTTTTCACTTTTTTTGGTTTTTTTGTTGATAAGTTAGAAAATTTGTTAATAAATCTTACAGATTTTAGTAATAAGTGAAGATATATTAATAAGCACGCATCTCAGTTGGAATTTTTTGACCATTTAAAAATGAGTCCATCTCCATTCTCTTCTTTCCGGGGAACTGAATTGATGCAATTTCGATCCAAGCGTCTGCAGTTTTAATAAGCATCGACTTTTTGTCGGTTTTTATTTCGCCTACTTTTCCATCGGAAGAATCTTCGGACGTAGATGTTCCGTATATTTTCACATCATATTCTTTTGTTCCATCGTCAAATTTTGTCCAAGCGGAAGGGTAGGGAGAAAGTCCTCTTACCAAATTATGGACGACTGATGCAGACTGATTCCAATCGATCCTTGTATTGTCTTTGTTAAGTTTGTAGGCGGTTTTTAAGTTTCCTTCCAATGGCTGAATTGTCAAACTGACTTCCTTTTTACTAATTATATTCAAAGTTTCAACAACTGCCTCACTTCCTAAAATCATTAGTCGGTCATGGAGTGCGCCTGCATTTTCATTTTCTGGAATTTCTAGCATTTTGCTTAAAATAATTGCTCCAGTATCTATTTTGTTATCAATAAAAAACGTTGTTACTCCCGTCTTTTTGTCTCCGTTAATCAACGCCCAATTGATAGGTGCAGCACCTCTATATTGAGGAAGTAAAGAAGCATGAAGATTAAAAGTTCCCAACGTCGGCATTTTCCAAACTACTTCTGGAAGCATTCGGAAAGCTACCACAATCTGGAGGTTCGCTCTAAAGGACTTTAGTTCTTCAAGAAAAGTTTCGTCTTTTAAATTTGTAGGTTGTAAAATAGGTAGCTCTTTTTGCATCGCGAATTCTTTTACAGCAGAGAATTTAATTTTTTGACCGCGACCTGCTGGACGATCTGGCGCTGTAATAATTGCAACCACATCATAATCGTTTTGTAAAATGCTGTCCAGTATTCCAACCGCAAACTCTGGAGTACCCATAAATATTATTCGTAATGCTTCCATCTATTTTTTTAATGTGTATTTGTTGATGCTTGTAAGTGCAATTGTTTCTCTCTCTAGCAATTCGCGAATACCAGAAATAATATCCGATTCAGGAATTTTTAGAAGTCTTTCAAGTTCCCTTGAATCAAAATCTTGAATCTTTAAAAGAGCGAGCATTTTTGATGTTATATCTAATAAATTAGTCTTTTGCTTTGGAAGATGATCACGACAGTATGAACAAATACCGCAATCTTCGGTGGTTTTTTCATCGAAATACCGTAAAATAATTCGGCTTTTGCAACTTGTTTTATCGGTAACATAATGGATAAAAGCTTCCATTTGGTTAATTTTTAATTCATTCTGACTTTTCAAATGCTTTGCGATTCTATTAATTGTATGTTCATCATCGCGATTTTCTAAAAAGAGTAATGCCGAATCAGTATCGTGAGCAGTATAATCTGCGATTTCATTAAGATTTAGTGCAGTAAGTACACGCTCAACTTCTGCGATAGTAGTTGGTGTCTTCTTTGCAATCAAATCCGTATTAATTTTTATAGCGTATTCGTAAATGCCTGGATATGTCCGTAGCAAAGTAAGTATCACAGCTTCATCTCGAGGGTGCATACTTATGTATCTTAATACCTCTTTACTCTCAATTAAGAATTGAAGTGATACTTTTTGAGAGTAATCCTTTGTAAGTGACAAAACTCCTTCGCGGTCTAGAAATTGAAGAGCATTGTATGTCTTAAGAACTGCAAAGTCATATCGTAAACAGAATTTATGTAAGTTAAACGTAAACTCGTTCAGCGGACATTCGCCATAAGCGACTTGAAAAAAGTTGCAAAGTTTATTGTATACCTTTAATACAAAAGCTTTGTCTGGAAGCACACTTAGAAATTGTCCTTCAGCATTTTTTTTATCGGAGGGGCTTGAGAGTACAACTGCAAAAGCCCGTTCGCCATTACGTCCTGCACGTCCTGCTTCTTGATAATAACTTTCAATATTTTCGGCATATTGCATGTGAATAACAGTTCGAACATTTGCCTTGTCGATCCCCATTCCAAAAGCATTTGTAGCAACGATTACCTGAGATTCTTCGGTCATCCAAGACTTCATGTTTTTTTCTTTCTCACGGTTTTTTAATCCTCCATGAAAATAAGTGGCGGTAAATCCTAAAAATTTTAGTTGAGATGAGACATCGATACACATCTTTCTGTTTCGGACATATATGATAGTGGGATCTCGATATTTTTTTAAAATTTTTGAAATATTATAGATTTTGTCCTCAACTTTTAAAACGTTGTAACTAATGTTTTCTCGTGCAAACGACTGTCTAAAAACTGTCGGCTCATCAAGCTTTAATTGTGTTATAATATCTTTTTCAACTCTTGCATTTGCCGAAGCGGTAAGAGCAGCAAAAGTTTTATCGGGAAAAAATTCTTTTAAAACTGAAATTTGAAGAAATGCTGGTCTAAAATCATGCCCCCACTGAGATACGCAATGCGCTTCATCGATTGCGATTAGTGAAACATTGAGTCCCCGAATTCTTTCGATAACCCAGGCAGACTGCAGTCTTTCTGGCGATAAATAAAGGAATTTATAATTTCCGAATTGGCAATTATCAAAAAGGTCACTTAAATCATTAGACGAAATTCCTGCGGTAATAGATAATGCTTTGATTCCTCTCTTAGTTAAGTTATCTACTTGATCCTTCATTAATGCAATTAATGGCGAAATTACAATGCAAATTCCGTCGTGAAGTAGTGCGGGAATCTGAAAGCAAATAGATTTTCCACCTCCTGTGGGTAGAAGAGCCACAGTATCCTTACCTTCAAGAATGCTATCTATAATTTCTTTTTGATAGGGTCGGAAGTGATCATGACCCCAATATTTTTTTAAAATTTCTAAGGGTTCCTTCATAGTTTTACTTAGAGAGTAGGTCTAAGATAAACATTATTCTCGAATTTGTGTCGGCTTTTGGAACTTCGATAAGATCATAGCCATATTTTTCGTAGGTTTCTTTAATATGTTTGTGAATTAAAGTAGCCTGTTCGAAGTTTTCATATCGAGCTTCGTCACTTTCATAAATGTCTTCCCAAGGTGGAAGAATAAAAATTTTACCGTAAGGATGTTGTGTGCAAGCTTCATCGAAAAAAGAAGGATATGGATCGCCGATATAATGCATATAAGCCAAAACATCTGGAATACCTCTATCCAAAAACACAAACTCATGTTGCTCGGCAGAAGCTTTTTGATATTGCTCTTTTCGTGCGTCCAAAAGTAGTTCGCTAAAGAGCATAGGGTTTTCTAGAAACAGTTGATCAATTCCGTGTTTCTTTGCGTCCAAAGTAATATCTCGTGAAATTTCGCCGTAGCAACAATGACCTCGTTTTGATAATTCTTGAATTACTGTAGTTTTGCCTGTACCAGGACCGCCGATTATAACAACTAATTGCTTTTGCACTGTAAATAAAAATAAGGTGCAAAAATACTGAAACATTTTGAAACTGAAAATTTTATATCATTCAATCTCCAATTGCGAATTTGTTGTGTTCAAATGATAGGTCCATCATATTTTCAGTTTTTATTCATTTCGATCATTTCATTTTTTGTTTTTCATTTCCTAAATCTTACATCTTTCATTCTTTCATTCTTTCATTCTTTCAATTTCTTTTTCTTTTTAATTTTTTCGATTGTGTAGATTTTCTTGCTTGCGGGAGGGAAACAGTGGACCCGAGCGAAGCGAACTGGCGAAGCAAATATTTTCTTGTGGATTTGCGGAGCATAAGCTACCAAGAAGATTAGAAAAGAATAGCCTAACCTCAGCTAAAGCGAATATTTTAATTTATTGAAAACGTTCTGTCGAAGGTCTCGCTTTAATAATAAAACAAGTAGAAATTGAATTTAGTGGGAGGAAATTTATTTGAATCAAAACTCTAAAAAATAATTACTTCTAAGATTTTATAAAATTTAATTTTCCGCACCAAAATTTGTATATTTGTTTTTATAACAAAAATTATGGACCAGAAATTAACCGAATTTTTCGAAAGACTTAAAGGCGAACTTGAAAAAAGTACTACATGGCCTTCAGAATATCTCTTTAAATTTATAGTTCCAACTTCGGACGAAAAAACGAAGGCAGTTCAAGATATCTTTAATGACTTGGGAGCAGTTATCACAACAAAAAAATCCAAAAACGAAAATTATACTAGTGTTTCTGTCAATGTTCAGATGGAAAATGCAGAAGCTGTAATTAAGAAATATAAAGAAGCTTCAAGTATAGAAGGCATTATATCGCTATAAAATTATTTATGACTAAGACTTATCAGAAAGAGAATGCCGGTGATGTGGTACAGCATCTTGAATACAATGCAGAGAGATCTCATTTAATAATTCCTGATTATGGGAGACATCTTCAGAAATTAATTGATCAAGCTTCGGCAATCGAAGATCGTCAGGAACGCAATAAAACAGCAAATTATATTATCCAGGTAATGGGAAATCTGAATCCTCATCTTAGAGATGTTTTAGATTTTCAGCATAAATTATGGGATCAGTTATTTATAATGTCTAATTTTAAAATAGATGTTGATTCCCCTTATCCAATTCCGTCAAGAGAAGTTTTGCAACTTCGACCAGATCGGCTTGATTATCCACAGAATTTTCCAAAGTATCGTTTTTATGGTAATAATATCAAGTATATGATTGATGTTGCCAATAAATGGGACGATGGAGATATGAAAACTGCGCTTATCAAGGTAATTGCCAATCATATGAAAAAATCATATTTAAGTTGGAACAAGGATACTGTAAAAGATGATGTGATTTTCGAACATCTTTATGAACTTTCAGATGGTAAAATTAATCTTACTGAAAGCAGTGAAGAACTTCTAAATTCTTCTGATTTACTTCGCACAAATAAGAGAGTAAGTAACAAAACTTCTCCAACAGCGAGTACAATTAAACCAAAAATATCCAAGACTAATAAGCCGCACAATCCTACTCACAAAATAAATCCTCGCAAACAGTAAGGATTTTTTTGATTGCGGTTGCGGAGGTAATAGTATTCAAAATTCAAAAACTATATAATGGCAGTTTTTAAAATAGAAGGAGGCGTGCGCTTGAAAGGTGAAATTACGCCACAAGGAGCAAAAAATGAAGCATTACAAATCTTATGTGCTGTTTTACTAACCTCTGAAAAAGTTACGGTAAGTAATATTCCTGATATCATAGATGTTAATAAGTTGATTATTTTACTAGAACATCTGGGTGTAAAAATTGAACGACATGAAAAGGGTAGAATAACTTTTCAAGCTGATGATATCGATATAAAATACCTTGAAACCGAAGCTTTTAAGGCTGAAGGCGGATCTTTGCGAGGTTCGATTATGATCATCGGTCCATTATTAGCTCGTTTTGGCAAAGGTTATATTCCGAAACCTGGAGGAGACAAAATCGGTCGACGAAGATTGGATACACACTTCGAAGGCTTTATAAATTTGGGAGCGACTTTTAGATACAACCGCGAAGATCACTTCTATGGAGTGGAGGCACCCAATGGACTCATAGGAGCTTCGATGTTGCTTGATGAAGCAAGTGTGACTGGTACGGCTAATATTGTAATGGCGGCGGTACTTGCAAAGGGGAAAACGCAAATTTACAATGCGGCATGCGAACCTTATTTGCAACAGCTTTGCAAGATGCTCAACTCAATGGGTGCGAGTATTGCTGGTATTGGTTCTAATCTGCTTATTATTGAAGGTGTAGAGAAGCTTCATGGTTGTGATCATAGAATTCTCCCAGATATGATCGAAATTGGATCTTGGATAGGACTTGCAGCAATGACAAGAAGTGAGATTACTATTAAAGATGTTAGTTGGGAAAACTTAGGACAGATTCCTACAGTATTCAGGAAACTCGGAATTACCTTGGAGAGAAGAGGAGATGATATTTTTATTCCTACTCACGAAAATTATACAATTCAATCTGACATTGATGGTTCAATATTAACAGTTTCAGATTCCCCATGGCCAGGGTTTACTCCTGATCTTTTAAGCATTGTTTTAGTAGTAGCTAGCCAGGCAAAAGGCGAAGTGCTAATTCATCAAAAGATGTTTGAAAGCAGATTGTTCTTTACTGATAAATTAATTGACATGGGCGCAAAAATTATTCTTTGCGATCCACACCGCGCTGTCGTGATTGGACATAATTTTAAATCGCAACTTAAAGCGACAGAGATGACTTCTCCAGATATACGTGCAGGAATTTCATTATTGATTGCTGCACTTTCTGCAAAAGGAATAAGTACTATTCAGAATATTGATCAGATTGATAGAGGATATGAGAATATCGACGAACGTTTGCGTGCTTTGGGCGCGAAGATAACTAGAGAATAAAGTAATTGAACTATATAAATTTAATCCCGAAATGTGAATTTCGGGATTTTTTTTTATTCAACTAGCTTTTTTCGGAATCATTTGGGCGAGACCTTCGCCAGAGCGCTTTCGGTACTATTGAAATTTTAATGTGGCTCAGGTCGGGCTATTCGTTCCCAATCTTTCTTGTAGCTTTTGCTCCGCAGAGCCACAAGAAAGGATTTACACTTCTATCCCTCTCGCAAAAAATGTCGAGTAATCTTATTGTAGATAGTGGATTGAATTGGCTAAAGCCAAATCCAATTAATTCTTTTGTGTTGCTGATTCGCACAGTTGATTGTGGCTCTTTTGACATAAACATTGTCCAATTCTGCCTCAATTATTCTGTCGTAATAATCTAAAAACAAATAATCCCGAAACCATGTCTCGGGATTTTTAAATTTTCTGACTTCTCAGGTATTATTTGATCAACACTTTTGCCGAAGTTGAGGTAGTTTGATTGTACACTTTGATAAAATACGTTCCCTTTGCAACATTGCTTAAATTAAACTGATATTCATTAAGCTGATCAGCATCTACAAAGTGATATGTTTTTATACTTTGGCCTGAAATATTAAAGATGTTTACCACAAATTTTTCCATTGCACTATTCAATTTAATATTGAAAATTCCATTGTTTGTATTAGGATAAACAGCAATTCCAGTAGCTTCTGCAACTGGAGCAAATTGTCCTAAAGTTTCCACCGGATTATTTCCTTTGTAAATCATGTAGCCACCAACTCTGTAGAAAGGATTGTATCCATCATTACAGTCTGCACAAGTTGTACCTGTAATACAAGCAGGATTACTAGCATTACAAAGATCTTTGTAAGTAGTTTTAAATTGGTAATCAAATGTAAAAGTATGATTATCGATAAATGGCGTTATGTCATAAAAGTATGGAGCTGGAATTGTTCCAGGGCACCATCCAGCACGACTGTACTGCCAAGTTCCTTGTTGTCCAGTACAGCTATCAGGATTTGGATTACAAGTTGTCCACAAATGTTGAGTGAAAGTATCATTTCCGTTCACTTTTAGTTTATGAATAGCATTATAAAATTCTGCAGCATTACCGGTATTATTTGCTCCCCATCCGTGGCCTGTAGTTACAAGTCGGAAGGCTGCGGATTCTGTATTAGAAGGAATAGAAATT
Source organism: Flavobacteriales bacterium (assembly GCA_038243675.1). Classification (GTDB taxonomy): domain Bacteria; phylum Bacteroidota; class Bacteroidia; order Flavobacteriales; family Flavobacteriaceae; genus Flavobacterium. The sequence continues at coordinate 19,927 of JBBSQV010000022.1, read as the reverse complement.
GATTTTTGAGGTACTGGTTGTAAGTTTGACATATCTCCAAAGTTGAAGTTTCCTTGCCAAACCTCTTCAACAGAAGTATAAGCATAAGTAGGAGTTCCTTGAGTATATTCTAAATCTAAGTTTAATTTCCATCCCCCTGATCCCCAAGTTTCGATAAACATTCTAAATTCAACCTCGCCTTGAAGCAGTGATTCGTAATCTGTTACGTCGATTGTATGATTACAAGCAACTCCATAAGGAGTAATGTATCTAAAAAGTTCAATCCACTGACCTTCTGGATTTTTAATTTGTACCCATGCAAGTCTATCCCAGTCATCACAACCTCCAGGAACGTTTGGACAGCTTACAGAAAAATTAGCGACGATCTGGCTGAATGTACTCACAGACTGAGGTAAAATATAAGTTCCGTAATACCATTGAGATCCGATTGTTCCAAAATCAATAACAGCATCATCAAATGTCTGAACATTTGTTGTAGCCATCACATTGTCTACTGTTACATTCACTGTTTTTGAAGTAATAACTCCATTTGAAGCAGTTGCTCTCATCTCTACAGAATGACTTCCATAAGATACGGGAGTCCACCAAGCTTTGAATGAATCTTGGCTAAAGTGGGATTCTAACGCAACACCATCAATCAAAAACTCTATACTATCAACAGTCAAAGCTTGTGCTTCGTCTATCTCGCCATTCGCGTAAAGCAAGTATGGCTTCAGTTCTGGCATGTGAATATTTGTATCGGCAGTAAGACGGCTGAAAACGGTAGGAGCGATATTAGTAAGATCTACAACTTGAAAGGTCCTCGTAATTTCTGAAGCGTAATATGTTGCATTTCCAGCCTGAGTGGATTTAAGAACTACATTTCCTGCAACTCCAGTTAAAGTTACAGTTGATCCGGAAATTGTTGCTGGCCCACTTACAACAGAATATACTATTGGAAGTGATGTATTGGATGTTGCATTTAAAGTGAAAGCAGTGTCAGTAGTATATTTCTTTTCAGGTGCAGCAAATGTCATTAATTGATTTGTTTGACCTGTAGCGACACATTCTGTTCCAGCACCCGAAATTTGAGTTGCAGAGATTTCAGATATCGCAATATTTGCATTATTGTTATAGTTAGAAGTGAAAACCATTTTGATATACTGCGCACTGATTGCGCCAAAAGAAGCAGTAGCCTCTTGACCATTTGCGTTTGTGTCCGGATATTCAAAATCTCCAGCTGACTGAGCACTTGTCCATATAATGCCATCAGTACTCAAAAATAACTCGTACGTCTTTGGCTTGGAGTCATTGTAATCAATTCTAGATTTGATAGTAACTCCGTTTACTGGATATAACTGACCAAGATTTACCGCTATTTCGTGCGGATATGTTGGTGTCACGTTTTTCCATTTTGTATGCCAAAAAGTAGCTGCATTATTATCAATTGCATGAATCGCCTTTCCATTATTAGCGCCTTCTCCCACAGTTTCCTGAGTGTCAAAGGAGTGAATAGTCCATGCTGCTTTTGGGATGGGAGTGCTTACGCATTGAGCCCAACTCAATGCGCTAGTTGCAAAAACCGCTAAAAAACAAAGTAATTTTTTCATCATTATAATTGTGTTGTTAAATTTATCTTAACAAATATAACGAAAAATACTTATAGGAATTGGTTCTTCTGCTTAGCAAATGAGAATGAAAAAAACATTTTAACTTTTTAGAAAACGAAAATTAATTAAGTATATTTAAAATCTTAATACCTAAGATAATTCCGTCAGTGCTATTACCATCTTTATAAGATCTAACATAATCCAATCTAAAGATTTTAAATTTTCCAAAACCTAGTTTGTCCAGTCCAACAGAATACTCTAAATATGGTTTTTGCGTAGGTAATATCAAACTATGAAAACCAAAAACTAATGGAGCTTCAAGTTTGTTAAGCAATGGAATTTTATTAATTAGAAATCCATTGTCACTATACTCGGTATGGAGTTCTACAAACTCGTCATTTGTGCTACTTTCATAATAAGGCAATAGATTAAAGACATTAAGATATCTATCTGCTTGCGCAACGTGTGTTTGGTTTCCGTTGAAGTGCTTATAATCAACAAAAGTAATCCCATCGGCATTAAAGAATTTTCCAGCTTTGATGTTAGTGCCTAAAAGACCTTTATTACCCATTTTCAAATCGTACATCATGGTCGCCTGCACGTAGTCATACTCATATTTCTTTTCTGTTCCGGCAAAACCTTTTTTGTAACCTACATGAAAAGTAGGGAAATTGTCATTTGGAATATTGAATTTTCCATCCGGACGAGTCCAATACTGTTGACCGATTTTAAATGTTGCTCCAATCTTCACAACTGCCAGTTGATGAGGTTCAAAAAAAGGAGTTGTAAAGTCAGCTGGAGCTAGTGGATTATTTGATGTAAAGCCGTCCTCATTTCTAATAATAGATTTATCGGTATTGTTAAACAATTGACGTCTTCGCGAATATTCCGTAGCGACATCAAGTTTAATTCCGTTTATAACTTCTTCTGAATATTCAATCATACCATACGTTTTGTCGTATAATTTCATATAATTATTTTTAAAGAAGGATGTCGCAATACTGTTTAAAATTCTACTGATAGGATTGCTTGGGTTGAACTGCTCAATAGTATTTCCTCCACTCACTATTATAGTGCGCTTGTTGGTATTGTTGAATAAACGTTTCACATAGCCTTCAGCTCTAAAGCGATCTTCCGATATTCCGTAATTCATTTTTGTTCCAATTGTAGTATAGGTAGATTCGTTTGGATTGCGGTGCGTAAATGAAAAACCTGTTGATACATTGTATCCTTGCACCGTATTAAAAGCTACACCTAATAATATACCGTCATATTTGTAGGTGTTATTTTTAAATGAATTACGATGTGAGTACCCGGTGATAACATCAAAAATTTTCAATTTATTATTTTTGCGATCAATAGAATCTAAGTATGGTTGAGATTCTCTTTTTGTCTGCAATTCGTCTTTTACAACGTAATCATTAGCTTCTTCTTCGGTTAATGGGACAGGTCTGATCGTGTTCCAAAATTCCTCATCTTTCTTATTAGCGTTATCCTCAAAACTCAAAACTTCTTTGGTAAAGGTTTTTTTGGCAAAGCTATCAGGGAATTCAAAATTGCTATAAACGTAGGTAAATCTTCCTGAAAATTTCACGTTAAAAATACCGGCCATAAAATCCAAGGTCTGGGCATTCTTCACCCATAATTTGTTTCCAGCATTATAATTAAAATTCTGAACTATATGAATATCATCAAGAGCTGCTACCTGAATTTGATTGCCTTTAACATTAAGGTCAATGCCGTAAAGTGCCCAGCTATTATCTACAATATAAATATACCCTTGCATGGTCGGCTCTTCCTTACGTTTTGCAATAACTTCGATTTTATGAATTTGCTTGTCGTTTTCATCAAAAAATGAACCTCCGTATTTGTATTTGTAATAATTGAAAGCATTGTTAGCAATTGGAGAAATGGCGGGAATTCCAAATGCGATTGTATTTTCGTAAAAATCAAAATTTGCAGATGCTGCGCTATTAAAACTGAAACCCCTATCATCACCACTCACTTTGCTAGCTACAATAGTTTCGGTCATTTCATCAGGTTTCTGATATTTTATTTTCGAAATCGTTTCAGATAAATATAAAATTCCGCTTCTTGCTGAATCTAAAACTTCGTCAAACATATCTAACTTCTGCCCGAGAATAGTTTTAGGTACATTTTTCACTTTAAACATTCCTCGCGAATAAAAGTCGGCAGTAAATCTTTGTGTTTTATCTGAATTTTCTTTTCTCGATGCTATCGCATTTTTTATAATCTCTATGGCAGGATTTGCATTAGGATTTATTACTACTTCGCTTAGATCAAATTGCTCCTCTTGCATTGATACGTTCAACGTATAAGGAAATGTATTTATATTTACAGGTACTTTTTTTGACTTAAAACCTAAATACTGGAACACTAAGGTATGTTTCCCAGGCGTGGTTATTGGCAATTCGTAAACACCGTCAGCGTTGCTACTTGTTCCAACATAAGTGTTTTCCAATAGAATATTTACAAATGGCAGTGGTTTACCATTACTTTGAGTAACGGTACCTTTAATTTGGGCAAAAAACAATGTGCTACTTAGAAGCAGAATTGCTAGTAAAAAATTCTTCATATATTGATAAGTGTTAACTGCAATGCGATGTTTTTTATAAAAATGACTGCAATGCAAGTTCATAACTTTTAAGTCCAAATCCCGTTATTATGCCTTTTGCATACGCAGCAATAAAAGAAGAATGCCGGAAATTTTCTCTTGCGTAAATATTAGAAATATGCACTTCTACCACGGGAGCCGTTATTGCTTTAACAGCATCGGCAATTCCTACAGATGTATGTGTATAAGCGGCCGCATTAAGGATGATTCCGTCGATTTCAAAACCCATTTCTTGAATTTTTGATATGAGTTCTCCTTCAATATTGCTTTGATAAAACACGATATTGATTTCTGGATATTTCATTTGTAGTCCACCTAAATATTCTTCGAAATTATTAGCTCCATAAATTTCGGGTTCTCTCTTACCAAGAAGGTTTAAATTAGGGCCGTTAATAATAGCAATCTTCATAAATAATAGGAGTAATTTTTAGGCTTAAATCTGAAGCCAATATAAATAAAAAAACCATTCAATATTGAATGGTTTTTAAAGTTTTTTAAGTTGTTTTAAAACATAAATCCAGCAGAAAGCTGAAATGTTGAATTCTTAACTTCTGCGTATTTTGATACCTCTGAAAGTCCAACAACATATCGTGCTTGGACAAAGATGCTTTTTGTCAAATTAAGACCTAAACCTCCTGCAACGCCAAAATCAAAATCTTCATTTTCGAAAGCTGCTTTTGGATTGTTTACAAGAAAGGAAAATTGTGGCCCTACCTCAAGACTCACCTTATCTGTCAATAGATAAAATTTAGCCATTATAGGAAGTGAGATATAGTCAAGATTAAAGTCACCCAATCCATTAACTTTAGCACCTTGAGACGAATACATAAGTTCTGGCTGAATTGAAAAATTTTCTAATAATTTAAGTTCTGCAACTAGCCCAGCGTGTAAACTTGTTCTAGATTTATAATTTATATCTCTAATTCCCCCACTAAAGTTAGAAAAATTTGGTCCTGCTTTTACACCTATTTTTAATAACTGAGCTTGCGACGTCGTGCTGAAACAAACTACTGCAACTAATGCTAAAATTAATTTTTTCATAATGTAAGATTTTATTTATGTAAAGGTAATAGTCGTGCTGCGCATTAGTTTATACAATTACCATTTCAAATTGTTATTTTCACACCTAGTTAACAACTATGTTGATAAAATATAAAATACGTTATAAAATTGCTTTTTTTTTACGATATATTTGAAGATAACCTTAAATTAACATATTATGAGAAAAATTTTATTTTCGGCGGCAGCTCTTTTTGCTTTTGGAGTGATGAGCGCCCAAGATGGCGGAATTAGTATTGGAATTCACGCGGGAATTCCAATGGGCGATATTAAAGATTCGGCAGGTGCTAATTATGGTATTGATTTGGCATATATGTGGCCTGTTGGTGAAGGTTTTACTGCGGGGATCGCGACAGGATATACAATTTACTCTGCAAAAGAGTTTGACCTTCCGTACGAATTAGGCACTGTAAAAGGAAAAGATGCGGGATTTATTCCTTTAGCAGGAGCTGCTAGGTTAGGACTTACAGAGAATTTCTTTGTTGCTGCTGATTTAGGATACGCATTCTACGTTGGAGACGGTGATGGGGATGGCGGTTTCTACTACCAGCCAAAAGTTGGGTATGACTTTATGCCATTTGAATTATTTGTATCGTACAAGGGAATTTCAATGGATGGTGGATCGTTTAGTTCAGTGAATTTAGGAGCTGCGTACAAGTTCTAATTAACTTTACTTAATATTATTAGTGCAGCTAAAAATAAAATGCAGCAGGAGCGTAATTTCTGATGTTATTTATATTTTAGCTGCATTATTTCTTTATTTTCGTAGCTCGGACAGTAGTTTTTGGTATATAAATTAGGTTTCTTTTATCGATATAACAGTTTTTCTGTCTCCATTAAAGATAAAAATGACTTCAGATTTTAGCAAATCAAGCATCGAATTAGAATATTTTTCCGAATAAAGATGTGTTAACATTTTTTTTACATATGTAATAGTTTTATTGTTATTTTTGGCCGAGAATTAATAATAAGATATTATGAAAAAAATTACTTTATCAGTAGCAGCGATGCTTACTTTTGCTCTTGCGAGTGCGCAAGATGTTGACTTTGAGTTAAAGCGGGTTTAAATATTGCATCAATTACAGGTGATATTGAAGATGCCAGCTCAAAGATTGGTTTCCACGTAGGTGGATTCGCAGAAATTAAAATTTCTGATAAATTTTCTGTTCAACCAGAACTTTTGTTTTCTACACAAGGAGCTAAAGGTGAAGAAAAATATTCTGAAGGTGCATTTACATACGACTATTCAGAAAAAATAAACCTTGCTTACATCACTATTCCAGTAATGGCTAAATTATACGTTGCAGAAGGGTTCTCTCTTGAAGCAGGCCCACAAATTGGATTTTTGGTGAGTGCAAAAAATAAAGTTGAAGGTACGGCGACTACTGGAGGAATTGTAATAACTGAATCTGAAGAGGTGGATATTAAAGACGAGGCAAATACTGTTGACTTTGGATTAAACTTTGGTCTTGGATACAAGTTCACAGAAAATCTTTCTGCTGGGGCAAGATACAACTTAGGTTTATCTGACATCAATAAAGAAGTAGAGGGATATGCTACATCAATTAAAAACTCGGTTATACAAGTTTCTATAGGATATACTTTCTAGTACAAAAATTTAGAATATTTAATTAAACCGCTTCTCAGAGCGGTTTTTTTATTTATATAAATGGAACAAAAGATTGTACTATATTATGGGAACTATTCGATCCATGTTAGTTTCCAAAATTTGACGATGTTACTCAAATTCTAGAAAAATTAACGTCCAAATGTTAATGGAAATATAATTTTTGTGCAGTTAGATTCAAAATTTACAGACTGTATTGCGTTCGTAATGAACCAATTGTAAACTATTAATCTGCCTAGATAGCATTTTGACAATTTTTTTACATATCAGACTATTAATGTTGTTTACTTTTGTGCCGTAATATACAAACTAACACATTATGAAAAAGATTGTTTTATCAGTTGCAGCAGTATTCGCTTTCGGATTTGCTAACGCACAAGTTCAAACTATTAGTGTAGAGCCTACACAAGAATTCGGTTTTGCAAAAGGTGACATCATCGTAGAAGGTGCACTTCAATTTGGAACAACTAATGACAAAAATACAGAAACTAAAACTTCTAACTTGCGATTTTCTCCTAAAGCAGGATTGTTCGTTACAGACAAAACTGTAGTTGGAGTAGAACTAGGAGTTGGTTCAGCAAAAACAACAAACGATTTTTTAAACACAGAATTAAAGTCAAATAATGTATCAATCGGAGTATTCGGTAGATACTACTTCCTTGAGCTAGGTGAGCGTTTTAAAACTTACGGTGAGTTAGGTTTGGGATATTCAACTTCAAAAAACGAATCTACATCTCAAGCAGGTACAGTAAAGAATGATGATGTAAACGATTTAGATTTTGGTCTTTCTGTAGGTATGAACTACTTTTTGACTCCTAGCGTTGCGGTTTCATTCACACTTGCTGATGTTTTATCTTACGGAACTTCAAAAGTAGATACTGAAGGTGCAAAAGCTGAATCAAACTTCAGCGGTAACTTAAACGTATTGAATAATATTTTTGCTACACCAACAATTGGTTTGATGTACAAATTCTAATTCAAGTTTAGACTACAATACAAAGCCTGTTCATTAAGTTGAACAGGTTTTTTTTTGCACTACTTTTTTTTTGGGCGTGCCCCGTCGCCACAACGTTTAGTGCTAAGTTTTATTAACAAGCTGGCTCGGGTCGGGCAATCCGTTCCCAATCTTTCTTGTAGCTTTTGCTTCGCAAAGCCACAAGAAAGGATTTTCACTGCTGTCCCTCACGCGAAGGAATCAAAAGAGCGAAATAATCGAAATAATCGAAGATTGAATAATTACAGGTTGCAAAGTTTCGTATGTTTACTTTTTTACTATAACTTTCTATAAACGTAACTACGATCTTTATATGAAAAAAATGTACTTTCTTTTTACAGCTATTTTAGTTTTGAACAGTTGCTCAACTACAAGAGCTTTGAGTTCAAGATATTCGTTCCCAACTACTTTTGTTTTTAAGAATTATACCAGCACAAGCCACAATGGTCAAGATAGCTTGCAGTATAAACAGAATTTTATAATTGATGCAAAGGATGGAGATGAACAATACAAGCGACAATTAAAAGAGGCTCTTTCTGAAATTTTTGAAATGCAGAAGCGACAGTCCGAACTTCATATCGAAGTGCAAAATGATTCCATTTGGCGTTATATACTTTCCGAAGATCAAAGTATATCGAGTAAATTTATGATTAGAAAAAATGATGGTATTCTTCACTATTATGATAGTTCAGGAAGAATACTTCACAATAAGCACAATCTTTTTGTTGACGAAAATAAATTTATAATAAAAGAAGATAAGTCTGATTCGAAGTTAATTCAGGGTTTCAATTGTCACAAATTGGTTCTGACAATTATAAATCCCGAAAATGATTTAGGTAATACTATCTATGAAATGTATGTTACCAATAAAATAGATCTACCAGTTCACGCAGTGCTTAATGTCACGGCATTGATACCAAAATCATTCCCACTGTACATAAAGATATCGGAGGAAAATTTACCGGGGTTCATAGAGATTTATGAAATTGTGTCTGTAAAATAAATTTCTAAAGTTCCTGTCCCTACATAAATAGAAAGTCCGACAGAGTAATTTCTGTCGGACTTTTTTATTTATAAGTGATTACTACTGCTGAAGTTTGCCAAGAATATCATCGAGCAACGTTTTTAACTGCAATAAATCTTCGGCTTTCACATCGATCTTCGTAAGCATTTCATCAGGAATACTGCAGGCTTTCTGTTGTAAATTCAACCCTTCGTTAGTCAAGAAAAGTTCGACAACTCTTTCATCTTCTTTTTTTCTCCTTCTATTGATGTATGATTTGTTTTCAAGTCGCTTTAATAAAGGAGTAAGCGTGCCGCTGTCCAAAAGTAGTTTCTCACCAACTTCGCTGACTGTAAGTCCATCATTTTCCCACAACACCATCATCACTAGATATTGAGGATACGTCATATCAAGTTCTTCTAGCAATGGTCGGTAAAGTTTTGTAATCTCTTTTGACAAAGCATAAAGGGGGAAGCAGACCTGATTTTTTAGCAGTAATGATTCGGTATTTTCCATAATAAAAATTTAGGAATTCAATTCATAAATTATTTTCTGATGATAAATTCCTCCCTCGGAATTCTAACTTTTTTCATTTTGGCTAGATAATCTTTTTCTGGATTGCGATAACCAAGATATAAAAGCGAGACACTTTTAAGTCCTAGCCCGCCTAACTCTAAAATTTCATCCACTTTGGCATTACTAAAACCTTCCGCTGGAGTACAATCGACTTTCAATTCTGCTGCTTGAGCCATTGCAAGTGCGAGTGCAATATAGGTCTGACGGGCAGTGTGTGCAAAATGTTCTTCAGGGGTTTGTGAACCGTAAAGTTCCTTTATTTTATCCGTATAACTATTAAAACGACCTTGAGGCAAATCTCTAACATCTGTATGATGATCGTAGACCTTGTCGATTTTCGCATCAGAATACTGATCCCATGCAGCAAAAACCAAAACGTGAGAGCAATCTCTCATCACATCGGGGTTTAAAGCACCTTCTACCATTTTATTTTTCAAATCTTGATTTTCTACAACTACAACTCGAAAAGGTTGCAATCCCGACGAAGTAGGAGCAAGACGTGCCGCCTCCAAAATTTTATTTAAATCGTCTGCAGTTACTTTTCTTGTTGGATCATACGCTTTTACTGCGTGTCTCCATTTCAAATCTTCTAATAATGCCATGATATATTTTTCTTTTGTAAATTATTTAGTACTGAAAATTCCTAAAAATTTATATATTCATAGGGAAGAGACAAAGTTACAAAAGAAAGGATTGCGCACAATTTAGTTTTACAAAACTTTAATAAAGGAAATTTAAAGATTTACAGATTTAAAGATTGAAAATTAAAAATTGAAAAAATCTAAATGATCGAAAATATCAAAAAAATAAAAAAAGAAATGAAAATTTTATAGCAATGAAATCTCAACTTGACAAAGGAAAATTGGAGCTATTGACTACGGTTGAAGTAAAATATATTATATCTATCAACGACGTATCCTAACGCTAGCGGATAGTAATAAACCTATAATGCGCAAGCTTCATTGCGAGGAACGACGCAATCGCATATAAGACTCAATGTCATTTTATAATAAATGTATTCCCAAATTTTCCACTGGAAATAGGAACAAAAAAAGCCAGGAAGATCGACTCTATTTGGCTTTTTAAAAATAAAAATTACTATTAATAATCTCCTTTATTCTTATATCTGGGATCGTCTTTCTTAATATACTCCGCTTTCCGTGGCTGATTACCTGATGGCGATTGCGATTCTCCTGGAGTAGGATTTCCTCTATCATTATCTCTACTAGCTCTCGAATCTGTGCTGTCGCGAGAATCTCTTGAGTCCCTGCTATTGCTTGAATCACGATCCTCGCTTGATTGGAAATTACCGCGATTGTTATCTCTGGAATTTCTGGAATCTCTCGGTTGAAATTTCCCCCGATCATTGTCGCTGGAATCTCTACTGTCACGAGAATCTCTAGAATCACGATTGTCTCTCGGTTGGAAATTTCCACGTTCATTATATTTTGAATCTCCGCTCTCACGAGAATCTCTCGGCTCACGATCGTCTCTCGGCTGGAAAGTACCTCGGTCATTATCTCGTGAATCTCCGCTATCTCTTGAATTACGATTATCTCTTAGAGTAAAACCTCCGCGTTCAGAATCTCTGCTGCCGCTTTCTCTAGATTCTCTTCTGTCTCGAGATCCTCTGTCGTCTCTTGAGTTTCTATGATCTCTTGAATCTCCGCTATCTGTACTGTCTGATCGTCTTAAAAACGATGGTTGACGTGATTCGAAAGGTCTGCTTGACGACGATGAAGGTCTATCTGGTCTCTGTCTCATTGGCGCTCGTGGCGAAACTGGTTTCACGTAACTTCCTTCTTCGGTTTTTGTCGAAGGTTCAATTAGCTGATTCAGTTCGGTGATCTCAGCTTCAGTCAAATCTCTATGTCGACCTAATGGCACATCAAGTGAAATATTGATAATTCGGATACGTTTCAACGCCGTTACATCATATCCAAGATATTCTGTCATGCGACGAATCTGTCTGTTTAGACCTTGAGTCAAAACGATCTTGAAAACGAACTTGCTAATTTGTTCAACCTTACACTTATTGGTTACCGTATCAAGAATCGGAATTCCGTTCCCCATTCTAAAAATAAATCTATCAGAGATTGGCTGTTTTACGGTAACGACATATTCTTTTTCGTGGTTGTTACGCGCACGAAGTATTTTATTTACGATATCGCCGTCATTGGTCATAAAGATCAAGCCTTCACTGGCTTTGTCTAGACGTCCGATTGGGAAAATACGTTTTGGATAATTGATATAATCTACAATATTACCATCTACTTCTAGATTGGTAGTACACTCGATACCCGGCGGCTTGTTGAAAGCGAGATAAACTGGTTTTTCGTTTTTCTCACGTATCAGTTTTCCGTCAATACGCACCTCGTCATCGGGAGTTACTTTTGTTCCCATAAGCGGAATTTCGCCGTTGAGAGTAACGCGACCATCTTCTATTAGCTTGTCGGCTTCTCTTCGTGAGCAAAAACCTGTCTCACCAATAAATTTATTAAGCCGTTTTAAATTATCTTCCATATTGCAAAAATACAAAATTTGTGTGGTTTGAAAGAGGATTTTCAAATTATAGATTGAGCTTCAAACTTAAAGGAACGAAAAAATCAAAATAATCGAAAAAAGATAAAAATATCTGAAATTTAAAATATTTACGTATTAGAGATAAACAGTATTAAGTAAACCAGTTAAATGATTAAAAATTCAAAGTGAATTACAAAATCGAAAAAATGTTACTTGAAGAGAAAATCGAAAATTAATTCATTAATCTCGCCGTCTTGCATACTGTGATCTAGCCTATCAGTGCTATGCATAATTGAGTCCGGTAAGTTGCTGAATATTTTTTGAGATTCTTCATAAAACACGCTTGTATCGGTGTGATCGTGTATTATAAGGGTTGGAATAGTAATTTGCTTTGCGAAATGACGTCCTGAAAATTCATCTAAATTGTAACCGAAACTTTCCTTGAAATAATTATCGATTCCAACAAAAACCGAATTGCTAAGACTAAGCAATTTGACATAATTTTCAATAAGCACTTTCATATCCGAAGGCGCGGCAATTAATACCATTTTTCGCAAACTAGCCGACGGGAAATGTGCTAGAGAATACACTGCAGAAGCACCACCAAGGGAATGTGCAATGATAAATTGCGGGTGAAATTTGTCAGAAATAAACTTGATAAATTTCCCGTAAGTAGGAATGTCAAAAGATTTTCCACTGCTTAAACCATGAGCTGGAGCATCAATTGCAATGATATTTTTTTGATGTTTTTGAAGAAGATTTATAATATTCTCCCAGCGAGCAGAATTACTTTCCCAACCGTGAGTGAGCAAAACCGTCTCTTGTGCGCCTTGCCAGATATAAGTCTGAATTTTATGATTCTCGAATTCATAAACCTGCTTTTCCGCAGATTGCAAAATAGGAGGAAGGTCGTTTATTAAAAGTCTTTTGACCCGTGGATGGCTGAAAAAATTGTAGGCGGTTTTGGCAGCGGTTTTTGGTGCAAACCATTGCAAAACGTTGATATAAAGTCCTATCGACTTTGTAAGTATAAAATATAAGATTGACTTCATAGCAAAAAAAAACCTCCGCAAAGCGAAGGTTTTTCTTAAATATTTAGATAGTTTCGAACAACTGCTCCATTTTCTCTCTTTCTTCTTCTGCAAGGGCGTGATCTACAAGGATACGACCTGAATGCTCATCTGTGATGATTTTTTTACGTGAAGCGATCTCAACTTGAGTTTGTGGAGGAATAGTAAAGAAAGATCCTGCAGATGCACCTCTTTCGATAGAAACTACTGCTAGTCCATTTCTTACACTTGTACGAATTCTTTTGTAAGCTTTAAGCAAACGTTCTTCAATAAGTGCTTCGTAGTCATTTGATTTTGCAATAAGAAATTCTTCTTCTTTTGCAGTCTCAGACATAATTGATTCTAACTCTGATTTTTTATGTTTAAGGTGTGTACTCTTAATATCTAATTGTTCTTTAGACTTAGAAATCACATCTTTTTTATGCTCAATACTTACTTTAAGTTCTTTGATCTGTTTTTCAGAAAGTTGTACTTCCAATTCTTGAAACTCAACCTCTTTTGTTAGAGAGTTAAATTCACGATTGTTACGTACAGATTCTTGCTGTTTTGTGTATTTTTTGATAGATTCTTTATGGTTATCAATCGCAACTTTCTTTCCCTTGATGTTGTCTTCGATTCCTTCAAGATCTGCTTTTAATTTGTCTAAGCGAGTAGTAAGACCGGCAACTTCGTCTTCTAGATCTTCAACTTCTAGAGGCAATTCGCCACGAACATTTCTAATTTCGTCAATACGTGTATCAATTAATTGCAAATCATATAATGCTCTTAATTTTTCTTCTACACTTAATTCTTTGATATTCGCCATAATTATAAGTACTTAACCGGATTTGTATTTTCTTCTGATAAAATGATTGCAAAATTAAGGATTTTTTTCCGAAGAAAATCAACAATATAATTTTTTGTGTATCGTTCACTTTCAAAGTGTCCGATATCTGCCAAAACTATTTTATTTTCGGCTTCATAAAAATTATGATACTTAAGATCTGCAGTCAGGAAAATATCAGCTTGAGACGCTATGGCATTGGGAATTGCTGTCGCTCCCGATCCGCCAAGCACTGCAACTTTGCTGATTTTTTTGCCCAATAAAGCCGAGTGCCGGATTCCACCACACTGCATTTTATCCTTGACCATCTGTAGAAATTCCAACTCAGAAACTGGATTTTCAAGGTTTCCAGTCATTCCTAAACCAACATTCTGATTAATGTTATTGAGCGTATAGGTTTCGTAAGCAACTTCTTCGTAAATATGACTTTCAAAAAGTGCTTGTAAGATTTGTCTTTCTTGATATTTATTGTAAGTAACTTCAATTTTCTGTTCCGCAGCTTCTGTGCGTTCGTTGAATTTTCCAACTACGGGAGCAGAGCCTGCCCCCGGACGAAAGCTGCCAATTCCTTCCGAAACAAAACTGCACTGATCATAATTGCCGATCGATCCTGCGCCAGCGGCAAATAAAGCTTCTCGCACCGCATCCATATTTTCAGGAACCGTAAAAGTTACGAGCTTGCCTATAGAATTTTTCTTCGGAATAAGAATTTTAGTATCAATAAATCCCAGAGCATCGCACATAATCTTGTTGACGCCATTTTTGTCATTATCCAATGCGGTGTGGATCGCGTAAATAGCAATATCATTTTTAATTGCTTTGATAACCGAACGCTCGACATAATTTTTGCCCGTAATCTTTTTAAGACCCGAAAAAAGAATTGGATGAAAGCAAACAATCATATTACAATCCTTGGCAATAGCCTCGTCAATTACGGATTCCAAAGCATCGTGGCAAACTAGAATGCCCTGAATATCCGCTTGAGGATTTCCAACGAGAAGTCCAACATTATCATAATCTTCGGCGTGGGCAAGCGGAGACATCTCTTCCAAAACCGCAGCGATTTCTGATAGTTTCATATTTATATTATTTTTTAAAAACTTGAGTATTGAGATTGAAAATCTTTTGGCTTTCGTCGAAAGGCAAAGTGTAAATATAATGCTTTCTTTTCTGACTGTTTTCGGAGGATTATAAAAGGTTTTCGTCGGATTCCAAATTTGATTAAAATTGTACTGAATGAGATTTAGGAAATCGACTTCTAATAATAATAAAATTGATACTTTCGTAAAATGAAACTTCTTAGAAAACTTTTATATCCTTTCGGACTGCTTTACGGTGGTATTACAAGTTTTCGGAATTTTCTTTTTGACAAGAATGTTCTGAAATCGACCGAATTTGATATTCCTGTTATAGCCATTGGAAATCTGAATGTAGGTGGCACCGGCAAAACTCCACAAGTTGAATACCTGGCAAGATTGCTTTCTCCTTATTATAAGGTGGCGATTTTAAGTCGTGGATATAAAAGAAGTAGCAAAGGTTTTTTTCTAGCTGATGAAAATTCGACAGCTTCGATGCTGGGAGATGAGCCGTTTCAATACCATCGCAAATTTCCAAAAATTTCGGTAGCGGTTGATGCTAATCGTACTGAGGGAATTCAGAATATTTTAAAATTAGTTCCACAAACTCATGTTATTCTTCTTGACGATGCTTATCAACACCGAAAAGTAAAAGCAGGACTTTATGTTTTGTTAACTTCTTATTCAGATTTATTTTCAGATGATTTGATGCTTCCCGCGGGAAATCTTCGCGAATCAAAATCAGGTGCCGAGCGTGCTGCGATTGTGGTTGTAACAAAATGTCCATCAGATTTAAGCGAAGAGCAACAACAGAAAGTCAGATTTAAACTAGCTCTAGCCAAAAATCAGCAATTATTTTTTAGTGCTATTCAATATGATGATTTTGTATTTTCTGAAACCAATTCCATTCCTGTTGAAGAAGTAAAATCAAATGACAAAACATTGCTTGCCGGTATAGCCAAACCCAAATATTTCTTCGATTTTTTAAAAAAGTCTACAGACACTTTATTAGAATTCCCAGACCACCACAATTTCACTTTATCAGACATTGATTCCATAAAACTCAAAGCAGAAGAACAAATCGTGATCACAACCGAAAAGGATTACGTGCGTTTGTACGATGCTGTGGTTTCGGATAATTTGTACTATCTGCCCATTAAAAGCACCTTTCTACAAGAGGAAGACGTATTTGACAAAAGCATCATAGACTTTGTTAAAAATTTCCCTCCGAAATAAGAACTTCAAACTTATCTTAACCAAATATTTCCGCAGATAATTGAACTTTAATTTTTAAAACTGCTGTCATCTGATGTTGTCATTTAATAGCTATATTTATAAGAAGGCTTGATGGAAATAAATTTCTTTCTAGAATTAACGCTTCCTATTAATTTAGATTATTTAGCTTTTTTCGATCATTTAGATATTTCTATCATTTCGCTTTTTTCGCTTTCTCGAATCTTTCAATTTTTCAATTTTTAAATAAAAACTATGTGGGAACAAGTCCAAGCTACTGCTGATTTTATTAAGTCCAAAACAAACTTTTCGCCAGAATATGCCGTGATTTTAGGATCAGGACTAGGAAGCTTCGTCGATGAAATTTCTGTTGAACTTACGTTGCCTTACGGAGAAATTCCAAATTTTCCACTTTCAACTGTCGAGGGACACGGCGGAGCATTGGTCTTTGGAACGGTTGGCGACAAAAACGTGGTCGCGATGCAGGGACGCTTTCATTACTACGAAGGCTACTCTATGCAAGAAGTTACTTTTCCCATCAGAGTTTTTAAAATGTTGGGAATAACAAAGCTGATAGTTTCTAACGCTTCTGGTGGAGTAAATGCTAATTATAAGGTAGGTTCAATTGTTCTGATCAATGATCATATAAATATGCAGCCCGAACATCCACTTCGAGGAATGAATGATAAGAGATTTGGACCACGCTTTGTAAACATGAGTGCTCCTTACAGTCACAAAATGATTAAAAAAGTACAGGAAATTGCTGTTGAAGCAAATATTGAAGTTCACACTGGTGTTTACTTAGGACTGCAAGGTCCAACATTTGAAACTCCCGCAGAATATCGTATGGTAAAACTTCTTGGCGCTGACTGTGTGGGAATGTCAACAGTGCCAGAAGTTATTGTTGCTCGGCACATGGATATGGAAACATTCGGAATTTCAGTTATAACTGATATGGGAGTAGAGGGACAGATGGAAGATATTTCTCATGCAGAAGTTTTGCAGGCAGCCAAGAAAGCCGAACCTAAAGTAAGACATTTAATCTCGACATTAATTAAGGAGTACTAAAGATGTTGTGCAATAATCCTATAGAAATTGTCTGGATCAAATGGTTTTGTAATAACCTCATTCATACCAAAAGACATTAGCATTTCTCGATTTTCGTTCAAAGATATTGCAGTTAAAGCGATAATTGGCGTATGATTGTCAAATTCGCGAATTATCTGCGTTGCAATAGTACCGTTAATTCCAGGAAGGTGAATGTCCATTAAAACTAGGTCGTAAGTATTGTGCTTTACAGCCTGAATGGCATCCTCGGCATTGTCAATTGTGTCACAAAGAATTTGTTTGTTTTTAAGCATTTTCTTGGTAATCATCTGATTGATTTTATTGTCTTCAACAAGTAAAACTTTCTTGTCAATAAAGATAGAATCTTCATAGACAATCTCTGCATTACTAGCAACTTCGCAACCTTGATCAAAATAAAGACAGAAAGAAAATGTAGATCCTACCCCAACTTCACTTTCAAGAGAAATTTTGCCGCCCATCATTTTGATCAGCTTCTTAACAATATTTAATCCCAAGCCGGTACCACCGTATTTTCGATTAATTTCTATTGAACCTTGCGCAAAACTATCAAAAATCGCGGATTGTTTTTCTTTTGGAATCCCGATTCCAGTATCGATAATCTGGAAATTAATACTAATCTGTCTCTCTTCACAATTTTCTCGTTTAGCAAGAACTGTAACGGTACCATCTCTAGTAAACTTTAGAGCGTTGTTGATTAGATTAATGAAAATCTGAGACAGTTTGATTGGGTCTCCAAGTAAATTTTCTGAAATTTCTGGATCTATTTCTACTTCAAAGATATTATTATTTTCAACTGCAAGCCCACTCATCGAGCTTTGAATATTGCCTAAAAGTTGTCGAAGATTGAATGCAGTTTTTTCGACCACTACCGTTCCCGAGTCAATGCGATTAATTTCAAGAATTTCATTTATAAATGTCAAAAGGTAATTACCCGAAAACTTCAGTGAACTAAGATATTTGAGCTGACCTTTCTTAGGATTTTCTGTTATCAATAAATGAGTTAGCCCGTTAATAGCGTTCAGGGGAGTTCGCAATTCATGACTTACAGTTGATAAAAATTCAGTACGCGCCTTCGAAGCTTTCTCTGCCTTATCTTTAGCGATTTGAAGTTCGCTATTTTTATCTTTTAGAAGTTGGTTGGAATGATTTCTGATGATATTGTTTTTGTACAATGACAAACTTAAAAGTGATAGAATGGAAATAAGCGCAATTGCTAAAATACTGATGACTTTCGAAAAACGATTCGATTTCTTCTGCTGTTCATTCTCTAAGTGCATTTGTTCAATAGTTTTGAGCTTTTCACTTTCCTTAAACTTGTTGTATTCTGCTTGTCCTAGACGTTTGTTGTTAATTATAGCTATGCTGTCGCGCAGATCTAAGTGCTGCTTGAGGTATTGGAAAGCTTGGGCATTTTCTCCAATATTTTCATGAGCAATGCTTAAAGCAAAAGATATCTTCGATTGTAAATCTTGATTATAGTTTTTTTTATTAAATTTATTAGCGCGATCTAGGTAATTTATTGCAAGATTAGATCGCTTCTTTTCCAGCTCAATGTTTCCTAGCTCATAGAGAGCCTCAGCACGAATGTTGTAAGCATCTTCTTTTTCGGTTTTCGCAAGCAGGGCTGTAAAGATCAACGAAGCTTGATCTATTCTACCGCTGATTTTGTATAAGATTCCCTTCTGCAATTCCAAAAGTTCAATAGCGTCTAGATATGAAATAGAAATGTAAATATCTTTGGCAAAAGTAAATGAATCTTCAGCCATTGAGAATTGTTTTTTCTGAATATAGCAGAGCCCTTTTTTGTAATGCGCAAGCGCTTGATCAGAAGAAGGAGGAAGAGTTGAATATAATTTTCCAGCCAAATCGTACCCGTCAAAAGCATCTTCGTATTTCTTAATTTGGAAGTATATATCGCCAAGATTTGTATACGATTTTGCCTGTCTTTCTACGTCATTTGTTACCGTGGCGTAATTTATCGCTTTTTGAGTATGGTCTAGAGCTGCAATATAATTATTGGTTTTGATATCAAAAGCAGCGATTTGGAGATAAGTGGCCACGCTGTCTACTTTTTCGGCTTTTGGCTGAGAAAATGTCAGTACGCTAAAGAGGAGAAAAGCGTGTAACCAAAATTTCATAATGCAAATTATAGATGCGTTTATAAATTTACTACATTATTTTTTATGTAAGAGTATAATTAAGTCTATAAGTCTTGAACTGTAGCCTATTTCGTTATCATACCATCCAACTACCTTTACCATTTTGCCAATTACAGACGTTAGTTGCGAATCGAAAAGACAGGATGTTGGATTGCCTAGAATGTCTACGGATACAATGGGATCTTCGGTATAATCTAGAATTCCGTTGAGTCCGTTTTTCGAAGCTTTTAGAAATGCCTCATTAATTTCTTCTATAGTAACTTCTTGTTTAACATAAGCGGTTAAATCTGTAAGTGAGCCGTCGGGAACTGGTACACGGATTCCGCTTCCGCCGATTTTACCTTCCATTTGTGGAAAAATTTTTGTCAAAGCTTTCGCAGCTCCAGTTGTCGTCGGGACAATCGACTGACTTGCACCTCTCGCTCTGCGTAAATCTTTATGAGGTTGATCGTGTAAACTTTGATCTGTAGT
>JBBSQV010000021.1:0-31494 GCA_038243675.1 Flavobacteriales bacterium | reverse complement strand
GCAGAAGTAATGCCAGAAGTAGTAAATCAAGGCTTTATTAAGATGTTAGACAATGTTTATACTACCGGAATTCCGTATGTAGGTCACGAGCAATATATTCAGGTCGATATGGAAGGAAATGGCGTATTTACTGAATACTATATGAACTTCATTTATCAGGCATACCGAGATATAGAAGGTCAAATAAAAGGAGTGTTTTTTTTCGTTAATGATATTACCGAGCAGGTTACAGCGAGGAAAATAGTAGCAAAAAGTGAAAAGTTTTTTAAAGGCGTAATTGAGAATAGTCATGATATGGTTGCAACTTTAGATGCTTCCGGAAAAGTGATATACGCTAGCCCAACAGTGTCAAAAACATATGGATATAGTATCGATGAAATAGAAAAGTTAAACGTTTTTGATGTCATTCACGAAGATGATAAAACGCTAAGCGATACCTTTATGGAAGATGTACTTCGCCAACCCAAGATACCACTGTTATGTCCGGGAGTACGACAAAGAAAAAAAGATGGCAATTACATTTGGGTTGAGGCGACTTTGACAAATTTTCTTGAATCTGAGGGCATCAACGCAATTATCGTGAATTTTAGAGATATTTCTGAACGAAAACTTGCGGAATCCATTTTACGAGATACCCTCATAGAATTAGAGGCAGAAAAAATCAGATTAGTTACCGCCCAAAAAGTTGCTAAAACTGGAAGTTGGGAAACGAATGTCGAAACTTTTGAAGCCAGATGGTCTGATGAAACTTATCACATTTTGGGTGCAGACTCTACAGTTTTGGATGCTTCTTTTGACACATTCTTAACTTTTGTTCATCCTGACGAAAGAGAAATGGTAAGGTCAAATTTCATTGATACCATACATAAAAAAGGAACAAACTCAACAGAACATCGCATCATAAATGCGCAAGGGATTGTAAGATGGGTAGAAGAAAATTGGACATTTTCTAGAGATCAGGAAGGAACCGCACTTGTTGCACTCGGGACTTGTCAAGATATCACAGAACGGAAAGCAGCAGAACAGAAAGTGTTGGAAAGCGAGTTAAAAATGAGAACAGCACAACGCATTGCTCATGTGGGAAGTTGGGAATTAAATTTAGTAAACAACGAACATTCCTGGTCTGACGAATTCTACAGGATTATGGGCATCAATCAAAACCTTGCAGCGTCTATCGAATTATTTATGATGCGAATACATCCAGATGATAAACCACTTGTGATTAAAAATATAATAAATTCTGAAGCTAATTATAGTAGTTCTGCGTATGAGTTCCGATTTATACGAGAAAATGGTGAGCTAGGTTATGCCTTAACAGAGTGGAGATTTGAATTTGATACAAAAGGAAATCCACAATTTATCCATGGTATTATAAGAGATTTAACAGAGGATAAAAAAGCAGAGAACGAAAAGCAAAAAATGATAATTGATATTATTCAACGTAACAAAGATCTTGAGCAATTTTCGTATATCATATCACATAATCTTAGAGCTCCAGTTGCAAATATCATTGGTCTTACCGAAGAATTAGGCGACGATAACCACAGCTTAGAAAATAAAATACTTCTTCGCCAAGCAATAACTTCTGATGTTAAACGGCTGGAGGTAGTTATTGCTGACCTTAATAGTATAGTGCAAACAAAGCGAGACATTGTTGAACATAAAGAAGAGGTAATTCTGTCAGATCTTGTAGAAAATATTGCCCTAAGCATTAATCATCTTATAAAAAATAAGGGCGTTTTTATTAGAACAAATTTTACAGCAATTGATAACGTCATCACTATAAGAACATATATGCAAAGTATTTTTTATAATTTAATTTCTAACAGTATTAAATATCGTCGTGACGATGGAGAGCTATTTATTGACATTGAAACACATCTTAAAGACGGTACTCTTTCTCTCATTTTCAGAGACAACGGTATTGGAATAGATTTAGAACGAAATAGTGCCTTTATGTTCGGATTGTACAAACGCTTCCACCATAATACAGAGGGAAAAGGGCTTGGTCTTTATATGGTAAAAACACAAGTTGAAACACTTGGTGGAAAAATTTCAGTAAAAAGTGAAATTAATGTGGGAACCGAATTTACAATAGAGTTAGAGAATTTTAAATAAAATCTATTAATACTATAATATAAAATTTGTATTTATAATAATTAATACACAATAAATTGTTATATTAGGTATTATATTAAAGTAATCGTAACTTGATTACTTGTGAAATATTAGTTCAGTTTTTATATAATTACACAGTAAACTTTAATTTATGTAACAAAAATACCTATTATGAAATTACCCAAACGTTTTCTAGTAGTTGACGACGATCGTTCGAATAACCTTATTTGCGAATTTTCATTACGCAGGTTTTCAGCAAGTACCGAAATAAAAACTTTCCTTAAACCAGAAGTTGCTTTAGAATATATAAAAGAATATTACCAAGCGGAGCAAAATGATACTTGCACAGTAATTTTTCTTGATATCAATATGCCAGTTTTAAGTGGTTGGGACTTCTTAGATCTTTTTAATGAATTCGATTCATTAATAAAAAAGCAATTTGAAGTATATATGCTTACGTCTTCTATCGATGTGCGCGACCGAGAAAAGGCCGATTTAAACCCATTAGTTAAGGGATTCTTATGCAAACCGTTGTCTACAGATGTTATCAATAAAATTTTTACGAAAGATTAGTTGTACTTCAGGAGAGTAAATAAGTAAACAAATAACTTTTACAATTTACAAATTCTATCCATATTGCGAATTGCTAATTAATTATTTAATTCCAAGTTGCAGTATTTTCGTTATACCGGCGAGTCAACCGAAACTTTAATTTGCTATTGTTTTTACAAACAGCCATAAAAACGATCCGTCCGTAACCAAACGGCGTCACGCATCTTTGTGTCGGCCAAAAAAATAGTGCTCTTTTTTTAAACTTGGTGTCTTCAAAATACGGGAGAGAATTTGTTAGTGTTCAAACAATGTAGCTACCACTAACATTCTTAAAATTCTCTAATGCCTACTAAAATAATGATACTTTTTTAGCTTTAACAAGTCAGATTCAATAACAAATAAAGAAGTATTTAAATATTAAATCCTACATATAAGTCTTGAAAGAATATCTGATAATTATGTAAGCAGGTCCCGATTTGTATGTATAATTTTGACCAACAACCTAATAATTGCTTATTAAAATTCTTACAGTTGTGTAAAATAACAAAAACTAAATTAAAAGGAACTTTATATGAAGACTTTCTACGAACCCACAGCTATCAAAAATGATATCATAAATGCTTCCAGTAACACGGAAGCAAAACAGTATGATATGATTGTCTTTTGCCACCTTAGATGGCAATTTGTTTATCAAAGACCACAACATTTGATAAGTAGAATGTCTAAAACCTTCAAAATCTTAATGGTTGAGGAGCCGATAGGTTTTAATGATGCAGAGGAATTTACAGCCGAAATATCTGAAATAAATCCACAACTTCACATTATGCAACCAAAAGTAAGAAGCATCGAGGATATTGCCAAAGTGCTACCAAAATATGTTTCAAATACTTTTGTAGCAGTGGGATGGTTTTATTCTGCTTCTTTCAGCCCTATTTTAGATTCGATGGGTTTTGGAACTGTTGTTTATGACTGTATGGATGAGTTATCTCTGTTTAAAGGTGCACCTCAGTCTTTAATAGATCAAGAGCAATTTTTATTGGAACGTGCAGCTATTGTTTTCACTGGTGGAAAATCTTTGTATGATTCGAAAGAAAAAATGCACAACAATGTATTCTGCTTTCCAAGTTCGGTTGATGAAAAACATTTTTCTCAAGCATTAAACGGAATTATAGCACCAAGTGACATTGCTAATATATCAGGCCCAATTGTTGGATATTTTGGCGTAATTGACGAACGTATAAATCTAGATCTTATAAAAGAAGCTGCGGAAAGATTACCAGAATTCTCTTTCGTAATGATAGGACCCCTTGCAAAAATCGATGATAGTGATTTGCCACGTCTTCCAAATATTCATTATTTGGGAATGAAGTCATATGACGAATTACCTGCGTATCTAAAAGCTTTTGATATCGCTATGATGCCGTTCGCTTTGAATGATGCTACAAAATACATATCCCCGACAAAGACATTAGAATACATGGCAGCTGGTAAACCGATAATATCTACAAGAATTAAAGATGTTGAACGTGACTATAATCACTGCGTAGATATAATCGATAATGCCGACGAGTTTTGCGCTGCTATTATTGCACAAAAAGCAAAGGGATTTTCAGAAATTGTAGATTATAGTGAAATACTGGCAAACACATCTTGGGATGCAACAGCTGCAAAAATGGAAACAATTATTAAAGAAAAAATACAATGAAAAATATCGACATATTAATAATAGGTGCTGGAATTTCAGGGGCAGTACTAGCCGAGCGCTATGCAAATGCTGGCAAAAAAGTATTGATTCTTGAGAAACGTGATCATATCGCAGGAAACTGCTTCGACTATATTGATGAGAACGGCATATTAGTTTCAAAATATGGTGCTCACTTATTTCATACTAATGAAGAAGACGTGTGGAAATATATAAACAGATTTAATGATTGGTATCCTTGGGAACACAAGGTTATTGCTCGTGTCGATGATAAAACTGTACCTATTCCTGTAAACATTACAACTGTCAATACGCTCTTCGATGAGAATATTCAAACAGAAGAGGAAATGAAAGATTGGCTCGACATAAATCGAGTTCATATTGACGAACCTTCAAATGGTGAAGAGGCGGTTTTAAATCGCGTTGGACCAATTTTATATGATAAGATGTTCAAGCATTATACCAAAAAGCAATGGGACAAATATCCGGAAGAACTTGATGCTTCGGTCCTTAATAGAATTCCCGTTAGATATAATTATGATGACAGATATTTTTCTGATAAATACCAAGCCTTGCCAAAAGGTGGATACACAAAAGTATTTGAGAAAATTCTTAACCACCCTAATATCAAAGTACTATTAAATACCGACTATTTTGATGTGAAAAATGATTACAGCGGTTATGAGAAATTATTTTACACAGGTCCTGTCGATCGCTTTTTCGATTTTAAGCATTCATTGACTGAAAAGTTGGAATACCGCTCTATTAATTTCGTGAGCGAAACTAGAGATGTTGAGTTTTTTCAAGAGAATTCAGTAGTTAATTATCCAGGGACTGAAGTTCCATATACTCGCATTGTTGAATACAAGCATTTTGGAAATCAGAAATCTGACAAAACTACTATTGTAAAAGAGTTTACGGTGGATGAAGGCGACCCGTATTATCCGGTCCCGAATCCGCGGAACCAAGAAATTTATAATAAATACAAGGCCGAAGCTGATAAATTAGTTGACATCTATTTTGTTGGTCGCTTGGCAAACTATAAGTACTTTAATATGGATCAGGCATTTAAAAATGCATTAGATCTTTTTGAATCTTTGGAAGGAGAAACTCTGGAACAATCACAAAATGCTAAAACTGAGATTTTATGAATCCCTTTAAATCGTATTTTATAGGTGGTTTTGAATGTGCAGATCATATAAATCGTAGCGGTGTTCGAGTGAATTTGCACAAAGAAACGCAACACGATATTCGAGTTGAAGAAGACTATCAACTACTTGCAGATTTAAATATTTATGTTGTCCGAGAGGGAATTTGTTGGAGTGAGGTTGAGAAAATACCATATACCTATGATTTTTCTGAAGTTTTAAACAGGATGCAAGCGGCTGAAAAATATGGAATGCAGCAAATTTGGGATTTAATTCATTTTGGATATCCAGATGATTTGTACCCTACGCATCCGAACTTTTGTGAACGATTTTCAAAACTCTGCACTGCATTTGCAGAGTTTTATAAAATGTATTCAAAGCAGCCGCTCCTAGTTGTTCCAATCAATGAAATCAGTTTTTTGTCATGGCACTCTGGCGACGTGCGCGGGACTGTCCCATTTGCCGTAAATAGTGGTTGGGATATAAAATACCATCTATGCAAAGCGGCAATAATTGGGATTGAAGCATTAAAACTGTCTGATCCTCTCTGTCGAATTATTTTGGTAGAACCACTAGTTGAAATTCATCCTAATGAGGATACTGCCCCCGAACATTTGTTTGAAATAAATCAACATCAATTTCAGGCAATGGATATGATTTCTGGTCGAATATGCCCAGAGCTCAATGGAAAGGAAGAATATCTCGACATTTTGGGTTTTAATTATTACTGGAATTGCCAGTGGAAAGCTACGGGAGAAACTTTGGACTGGCCAGATAAAAATTTGGAGAGAATGCCTTTCAGAGAAATGATCAGCGCTGCGTATTATAGGTATAAAAAACCACTTTTTCTTTCAGAAACTGGACATATTGGATCTGGACGTGTTGAGTGGATGGAAGAAATTACCGCTGAATGCATTGCTGTTCAAGAAGCGGGAATTCCATTTTTGGGAATTTGCATTTATCCTGTGGTAGATAGACCCAACTGGGATAATCTTGCAGAATACCACGATTGTGGAATTTTTGATGTAGATGAGAATCTTGATAGAATTGCTGAAAAGGATTTGATACAGAGCATCAGAAAACAGCAAGAATTAGTGGCACCCACTGCAGTAAAGACATTACTTGATTTAGGCGTTAGGTTTTAATAGGAAAAGATAATATTGAATAGAATCAGTTAAAAATTAATTCGGATCTAACATCATTAATTATTTATTTTTTTGGGCGTGTCCCTTTGGGCCGGGCTGTTCTCTATATCTTTTGCTTGGAGGACCTGCTTTGAATTACTACTGATGCGGTAAGCAAAAGGATGCCGTTCCCATCCCTCACGCGGGATCTATAATACCATTGAAATGAGATGGTTATTTTATTTGATTTCTAGATTGAATATTGTGAACACGGAATATTATCTTATAAAATTTATAAGATAGTTTGCAGTGGATCATCCACTCCAATTCGTGCTGGCGAAAGTGTTTTTATTCGTCTATTTATAAATTTTACTATTATGGCTTTAGAAAAATATAATGAAAAGAGAGATTCAAGTAAAACTCCTGAACCTTTCGGAGGTAAAGGAGATAATAAAACATTTCGTTTCGTCATTCAAAAACATGCGGCTTCGCGTTTGCACTACGATTTCCGACTTGAAATGGAGGGTGTGTTAAAGAGTTGGGCAGTACCGAAAGGCCCTTCCACAGATTCGAGTGTAAAACGGCTTGCCATGATGGTTGAAGATCATCCTTTCGACTATCGGACGTTTGAAGGTATAATTCCACAAGGAGAATATGGCGGAGGAACTGTTATTGTTTGGGATGAAGGAACGTACGAACCAGCTGAATTTGAAGGCACGACCAAAACCGAAAAAGATGCTTATCTGATAAAAGCTCTTGACAATGGTAAATTAAAATTTATTCTCAAAGGCAAAAAACTTAAAGGTGAATTTGCACTTATCAAAGCACACGGTCGCGGAGAAAATGGCTGGCTACTGATGAAAATAAAAGATAAATATGCCTCTGAAGATGATATAACATTAAAAGATAAATCTGTTCTTTCAAAAAAAACATTAGAACAAGTCGCAGCCACTAGCAGAGACATTCACAACAATTCAAAAAATAAGAACAAAGACGTTGCAGACATAGAGATAAAAGATGAAGTTGAAGCAAGTCCTACTCTAGCAAAGCACGAAATTAGAAAAAAGGACAAAACCGACGTTGTAAGTCTTTTAAAAATAGGCAAGAAAACCAAAATACCTACGGCCATAAAACCTATGTTAGCAACTTTGGTTGACCAACCTTTCGACAATCCTGAATGGAGTTACGAAGTTAAATGGGATGGATATCGAGCACTGGCTTATATCAATAACGGAAAGATAAATTTGGCATCAAGAAATAATAAATCTTTCACCGAAAAATATTATCCAATCGTTTCCAGCATGGAAAAATGGAAAATAGATGCAGTTTTAGATGGAGAAATTCTTGTAATAGGAAAGGACGGGAAAGCAAATTTTGGCGCGTTGCAAAATTGGCGTAGTGAGGCAGATGGGAATTTAGTGTATTATGTATTTGATCTACTATGGTACAACGGACAGAATATTATGGAGTTACCATTAACTAATCGTCAAACAATTTTAAAAGATATATTACCTGCTGACGATGATCATATTAGGATAAGCCAAGTTTTTAAAGTAAATGGTATTGATTTTTTTGAAGCTGCAAAAAAAATGCAACTTGAGGGAATTATGTGCAAAAGAATGAGCAGTAAATATATTGATGGCAGTCGTTCCAAAGATTGGTTAAAAGTCAAAGTCGATTTTAGACAAGAAGTTGTTATTGGAGGTTTCACAAAAAATGATGATTCTTCTAAACTTTTTAGCTCCCTGTTACTCGGTGTTTTTGAAGATGGTAAATTTCAGTACGTTGGAAAAGTAGGAACTGGATTTACTGCGAAATTGCAAAAACAGATGATGGAAACTTTTACGCCTTTAATATCCACAAAGGTGCCATTTATATCTGAACCCGATGTTAACAAACCTTCACGCTTTAGACCTAACCCACCGAAAGCAAAAGCAACTTGGTTGAAACCGATTTTAGTTTGTGAAGTAAAGTTTACTGAAGTTACTGTAGACGGGGTTTTTCGTCATTCCTCTTTTCAAGGCATGCGAGCTGATAAAGACGCTCAAGAAATTGTGCGAGAAAACGCTTCAAAAACCA
Organism: Flavobacteriales bacterium; assembly: GCA_038243675.1. Lineage (GTDB taxonomy): Bacteria > Bacteroidota > Bacteroidia > Flavobacteriales > Flavobacteriaceae > Flavobacterium. The sequence continues at coordinate 22,771 of JBBSQV010000021.1, read as the reverse complement.
CTAAACCTGTTGACGATGTACCTACTAATGCAAATAATAAAAATATCGAAATTGTAAAAGCGCCTCAAGAAAAAGATCGACAGACATTATTAAATCCAAATGAAGAAACTCAAGTCAAGAAAATTAATAATCATGATTTGAAATTCACTAATCTGAGTAAAATTTATTGGCCAGAAGATGGTTTTACTAAAAGAGATATGTTTAATTATTATTACCAGGTTGCAGAATATATTCTACCGTATCTCAAAGATAGACCTTTATCGCTCAACCGCTTCCCTAGTGGAATTCACGGCAAAAGCTTTTATCAGAAAGATATAAAAGGAAAAGCTCCGGATTGGACAAAGACTTATCCGTACAGTACTAGCGATGGAGAGATGAAAGAATTCCTGGTCGGCGATGAGGAAGATACATTGTTATGGATGGCATCATTAGGTTGTATTGAGATGAACCCTTGGTTTAGCACCACCCAGCATCCTGATAATCCTGATTATTGCGTCATAGATTTGGATCCGACAGAGCACAATACTTTTGATCAGGTTATCGTAGCTGCTCAAGAAGTTAAAAAAGTTCTTGACGCGATGGATGTAAAAGGCTTTGCAAAAACTTCAGGTTCTACAGGAATTCACATCTATATTCCATTGGGCGGAAAATATACCTATGATCAATCGCAAATGTTTGCCAAACTTATCGTAAGAATTGTTCAAAAACGTATACCAGAATATACAAGTTTAGAACGATTTATAAAAAATAGAGATGGTAAAATGTATTTGGATTTTTTACAAAATCGTCCGGGAGCTACCATCGCTGCCCCCTACTCTTTAAGACCAAAAGTCGGAGCTACTGTTTCTATGCCTGTGCATTGGGATGAAGTAAAAAAAGGTCTGAAGATGCAAGATTTCACCATCGAAAATTCTATTGCAATTATTAGAAGTCAGGGAGATATTTTTCAGGACATATTAAAAGATGGTATTGATATGGACGCCGCATTACGTCTGGTAAAATCTAATTTATAAAAAGAACGGCACTTGCATACTAAGAAGTTTATCGATAAAAAAATTGGACAAGCATCTTGAATTTTAAAATCAATACTTTTAAATTAAAAGATGATATTTATTATAAATAATAGAAAACATAAAAAGAATGTACTTTCTAGCTTTGTAAGACGATGTTTAAATTTTTAAAGATGCATATCTTAAAATAGATCTTTTAAAACTCTTAATTCATTTTATTGTATACGACATAATAGATTCAAAGCATTATATTCAATAAATCATGTTATTAAAAACCATAATCAAATAAAGAACTCACATTTTATATTCACTACTAATTATCTAAAAAACAAGAAATCATGGCAGACAACAAAAACAAAACAGATTATCGTGACCGTTCACAAGTAAGTTCTAGTGAACAGTATGAACTTGATTACTGGTCAAAAAAATGGGGAATCACTCAGGACGAACTTAAAGAGGCAATTACACAGTCTGGTACAAACAGCGTGGAGAAACTTGAAAAGTATTTAAAAAAATAGCGAAAAAGTATTTGAAAGTGCGTAGATCATTCGACTTTGCTTAACAATTTTTTAAGCAAAGTTTTTCCTAGAATCTAAATCTTACAGTAAAGTATTGTTCTATTCAGCAATTGCGATTATTTTAAAATAAGAGGAATAATTACGAGAATTATTCCAGTTTGAAAACTCGCTTTAATTTGAACTGCAAAAATTTTACCATGCATTCTGAAGAAAATTGCCTTGCTTAGAATGGAAAAGCTATGGTAAAGTAGTCTTTAATAGCAATTTTGATAATATCTGAAGAAATAGTATAAATTTTTATGCTGAAAACTTCGCTACATTTATCCTTAGAAAATATTAACCAAAAAAAAAATATTATGAGTATTAGCAAAAACGATCATTCAGAAGGAAAATTAACCAAAAAAATTGAAAAACAAACTGCAAAACTGCCTTCAGATTACTTTTTATGGGCTGCAGTAGGGGCAATGACTGCATCTGCAACTCTCAAAGTTATGGGCAGAGGAAAAACTTCATTGTTCGTAGGACAATGGGCAACCTCATTCTTACTTCTAGGAATTTACAACAAAATTGTAAAAGTTCAAGGTAGTGATGCTGATGACAAACCTGGAAACTAATTCAGTTTTACAGTAAAAAATAAACCTGCTACCGCGGGTTTTTTTTTGCATTTAAAACCAGGAATTATTACGACTCACGCACAAAATGCGCTAATTCAGCCAAGTCATTGATCTTCCAAAGTAAGATAATACAAAAAGCTTTATTCTGATGATTTTTATTTGTCTTCAGAACTTTGTGAATTGTTTCATTTTCATATGTTCAAAATGGCGTAATTTTTTCAAATTTTTTACCATTTTAATGCTAAATTTTATAAAATAAAATAGAAACAAATTGATAACACTTGGCTATCTTTAGTACTTAAAATTTTTAACCACAAACAATATTATATGGACAACCAATCTCACAAACCGGAGGATTCAAAAAAGATTTCGCAGCTGCAGAATGATATGACAGATGCAACCGGCAAACCATTAACTACGCGTCAAGGCCTCAAGGTTAATGACACCAATAATTCTCTTAAAGCTGGGCCTCGTGGCTCTACTCTACTGGAAGATTTTTTACTACGCGAAAAAATTACAAGTTTCGATCATGAACGTATTCCGGAGCGTATCGTACATGCTCGAGGAAGTGCCGCGCACGGAATTTTTGAACTATATGAAACTCAAGAAAAATATACAAAAGCTGGAATTTTTAACGATACATCGAGAAAAACTCCTGTTTTTGTACGGTTTTCGGCAGTTGCGGGTTCGAAAGGTTCAACAGATTTAGCGAGAGATGTACGCGGTTTTGCTGTTAAATTCTATACTGATGAAGGAACTTGGGATCTCGTAGGAAATAATATGCCAGTTTTCTTTATTCAAGATGCAATAAAGTTTCCAGACCTTGTTCACGCCGTAAAGCCTGAGCCGGACAGAGAAATTCCGCAAGCAGCCTCGGCACACGATACATTTTACGACTTTGTATCGCTAACTCCGGAAACACTACACAATCAAATTTGGGCAATGAGTGATCGTGGTATTCCGCGCAGTTTAAGAATGATGGAAGGTTTTGGAATTCATACATTCAGACTTATAAATGAGCAAGGTGAGGCACATTTTGTAAAGTTTCATTGGAAACCAGTTTTGGGAGTGCACTCAGTAACATGGGACGAAGCTCAAAAAATAAGCGGTGCAGATTCAGACTTTCACCGTCGTGATTTATGGGATGCAATTGATGCGGGAATGTATCCAGAATGGGAATTAGGTTTCCAAATTATTCCTGAGGCAGACGAGCACAAATATCCTTTTGATATTCTTGATGCGACCAAATTGATTCCTGAAGAAATGGTGCCTGTGACAATCGTAGGTAAAATGACATTGAACAGAAATCCTGAAAATTTCTTTGCAGAAACTGAGCAAGTGGCATTTTTACCTGGAAATATTGTCCCAGGAATAGATTTCTCAAATGATCCGCTGCTTCAAGGTCGTTTATTCTCATACCGTGATACTCAACTGTCTCGCTTAGGAACACCAAATTTTCACCAGATACCTATCAATCAACCTGTCGTAGATGTGCATCATAATCAGCGCGACGGTCACATGCAAATGAGCATTCCTAAAGGCAATACAGCCTATTTTCCAAATACTTTAGGCGGAGGTTGTCCTCATTTGTCAAAGGTTTCTGAAGGTGCATTCGCATCTTATACGGAGCGTATCGATTCGCATAAAATTCGCTCTAGATCAGAGAGTTTTATCGATTTTTTCTCACAGCCTGCCTTATTCTATAGAAGTTTGCAACCTTATGAGCAGACACACGTTATGGAAGCATACTCGTTTGAATTAGGAAAATGTACTCATAAACATATTCAAGAACGGATGTTGTGGATGGTGAATGAAATTAATGAAGATCTAGCGAAGAAAGTTGCTAAAAATCTAGGGTTGAAAGTTCCGGAAACTATTGATCAGCCTATCAATCAAGCGATTGCTCCTGATTGCAACGTTGAAGATTTCCAACCTGGAAAAGCAAAGAATTATTTAGATAAATCACCTTCACTAAGTCAAGATAATTCAAAATTTGATACAATTGCGACTCGTCAAATCGCCTTTTTGATGGCAGACGGATTCTCATATAATGATTATGACAAAATGAGTACGTTGCTTAAAAACAACAAAGCGATGGTCAAAGTTGTTGCTCCTCATGGTGGAAAAGTGACATCTGATTCTGGTAAAGAAGTAGCAGTAGATGCTGCAATTGCAACTACCGAAAGTGTTCTTTTTGATGCAATTTATATTCCTGGAGGTCAGCATTCTATTGAAGCTCTTAAAGGTGAAAGGAAGTATGTAAAATTCATCAATGAGACTTTAAAGCATTGCAAAGCGATCGCTGCCGATCACGAAGGCGAAGAGCTATTGAAAAAGACTTTTGTTTCTGATTTTAAAGATGACAAAGCTATATTGATCAATACTGAAGGACAGCAATTTGTAAAAGCAATTGCCCAGCACCGTAATTGGGATCGTATGGAAAGAGCAAGCGATTTGCCAGTTTAATATTCTAAAAAATATATTTGAAATGTGCAGACTTTTGGTCTGCACATTTTTTTTTGGAATGAATTTATTGAAGTATAGATGTTAGTAGGGATGTTTTTTCTTGGGCGCGCGTCCCTTTGGTTCAGGCTTTCCGCTGTATCTTTTTGGTCAGAAAAAGACCAAAAGTGTTATGCTTCTCTTGGTCGCTTTGCTCGGGTTGCTGTAAATGGAAATTCATCGAATAGCTATGAAAATAAAGATCAGTGCAATAATCCTTAGTACAGTCTCCGTTGGGCTAAAAAATTAGGATTTACAAAAGACGATTTGATAGACGTTTTTTAATAGACATTTTTGCATATGTAATATTTGCGGCGATGTTGGATAGCGTTTTTGTGGATATATGATGTTGAATTTTGGATTTACGAGTGAAGTATTACTTAATCGTCTCGGAAATTTTTTCAATATTCAAACTGTTAGCTAATGCATTAAAAATCTCAAAATAAGTACTTTGATTTTTGTATAATTCATCATGAGTGCCTTGTTCTATTACAGTTCCTTGTTTCAGTACTACAACATTTTCAGCATCAATAATTTGAGAAATACTATGAGAAATAATAATAACGGTTCGGTCTTTTTTAATTGCATCTAAGCTTTTCTTAATTTCTTGAGTTGCAATTGCATCCAGACTTGCGGTGGGTTCGTCCAGAATAATAATTGGTGGATTTTTCAAAAATAATCTTGCAATAGATATTCGCTGTTGCTGACCTCCCGAGAGGGAATCGGCTTTTGAATCATATCCTTTTGGCAAATCCATAATCTGATCATGTATATAAGCTTTCTTTGCAGCCTCGACAATTTCTTCCCGCGTAGCATCTTGGTTTCCGTATCTTATATTCTCGAGCACTGTATCATTAAATATGTGATTTCGCTGTAGTACTAGTCCAATATTATCTCGGAGCCACTGTGTATCAAATTTCTGCAAATCGACACCGTCCAGAAAGATCTCACCAGAATTAGGAGCATAAAACTTGTCAAGTAGATTGACAAGTGTGCTCTTCCCCGCTCCGCTTAACCCCACGAGTGCCGTAATCGTATTTGCTGGAATTGTAAATGAAACATTATTGAGAGCGTGAACCCCATTTGGATAAGTAAATTCCAAATCTTTGACTTTGAAATCCCCAACCACTTTCTCTGGAATATAAGAACCACTTGGTTCTTTTTGATTTTCGGCATCTAAGATTTCGAAAAAACCTTCTGAGTAAATAATAGCATCGTTGACCTCGTCATAAATTCGTTGCAACTGTCTGATAGGTGCCGAAACATTGGCGAACAATAGCACGTGAAACATTATTGCGCCAACGGTCATGCTTCCGTTTAAAACTAAATAGACCGTAAGAATAATTATAGCAACCAATCCAAATTGCTCCAGAAAGGATTTCAGACCATCAAATAAAAAACTGATTTGACGCGTTTTCATTTGGTTTTCGGTCATATCATACTGAATCTTCTCGTGTCTCCCTGCCTCTGATTCTTCGCGATTAAATGATTTGATAACTGTGATTGATTCGATAAGACTTATAATTCTATTGTTTTTGGATTCGCGGTAATCACGCATACTACGTCGGAAACCACCCAATCTGTCGGCTTGTCGAGCACTTATATAAAAATAAATTGGGATAATCGTGACGCTTACCAGGCCAACATAAAAATTGGCGATAAACATCGCAATCAAAGCAATAATCGCATTGGCAAATAATGGAAAAATATCTATAAAAAGATTTCGCACCAGTCTGGTTAAACTTGACACGCCCAAATCTATTCTTGTTTGTAGTTTTCCACTCTCATTTTCTGTCGCAGTGTAGAAAGCCATCTGATAAGTTAGAATTCTTTCGACAATCAATTGTGAAATATCTCGCGTGACGTAAATTCTTAATTTCTCTCCAAAGAATTTCTGTCCGTACTGAACCAGAGCGTAAATCAATTCTTTGGCAAGAAGCACGACGCTGATTAATATAAGAAGATTTATTCCATCTTGAACGAGCGTATTCCCTTGTTTCAACAATGTGAGTTCATCAACAGTATATCGCAAAACATATGCGTTTACCTGCGCCATAAAAGATCCGATTAGTGTCAGAAATAGCGTGATCATTACCCATTTGTTATAGGGCTTTACGAAGAATCGAAGACGTTTAAAGAGTTGGAATAAATTCAAAAAATAATTTTAATATAAATGAATTTTCAAGATAAAGAAAATTTTGGAAATAAAAGCCGTTGAAATTTGAATTTTAGGAAAGAGATAGATATTAGAAATTGGAGATTCGGACTTGCGGAAAAAAGAATAGTTGAGGAAATTTTATTGATAATTTACAGAAAATTTAGGATGGTCGGGGAATAGATAGCTAAATCTCGTTATGACGCCATTTTCGTGATTGAAGTTTAAATCTTTACCTGAATGGCAATGGTACTGCAAGAGACTACTACTGAATAGGTAAAACTGGATACACATTTTGCTGCTGCTCACACGAGGGCTACATGGATTGCGATGATCCATATCTTCTAGAAGTCTGTTGCTAGAATAAAACGGTGTTCATTGATAGTAATACTCGCCAACTTAAAGCTGAGGGACAGCAGACAGCAAATGAAATGCAGAAATATCCTTTTTTTTATCAATAATACAATCTAAAATCTAGTAGTTTGCACAAATTATAATGCTTCTGAAATAGTTCTTCGACAACTTCTTTGAGATCGTCATTTTCTTGGTATAAAGAGAAAAAAGCACGGTCAATAGTATTGCTGCTGGCAATTGCATTGTAAGATGAACCGTAGCCAGAAACTGCCCGAGCGCCCGTAATATCTAGGAAATACTGAGATTCGTCAGGAGTTAAATCTAAAATTTTCTTATTTGCAAAATGGATGACTTTCCCTTTCATCTTGCCTTCAAAAAGTTCAGCTATTTCTTCAAAGCTATAGTAATAGTCATTTAAGCAAATAGTGTTAGATTCACCAGGCATTACTAGGTAAATGATTTCGTAATCTTTAAAGTCGTGATCATCATAGAGCAATGTGCTCAAACTTTCTTCTAATCCTTCTATAGTGTCGCAGGCTTTATAAATACTCGCAATCCCTAAATCTAATGCAATTTCTTCTAATGTTTTTACTACTTCGGTGGTTGTAACAGTTTCTACGTCAGAAACTCCTTCAAGGCAGAAAATAAATTTATCCGTATCCATATAATAAATCTTTCGGTTTTTATAAAGAGACAAAAGTGTCCATTTGTGTGTTAAACAAATATATTTTTAACTAAAGCAAAACCATTATTTGAACGAGATTTTAACGCTAATTTTTATAGTTAAATGATATATAGAGCAAAGGGAGGACATTAGTGAGCAATTATAAAAAATTACTAATTTGTTTCAGATCAGTCATAAACAGAGATTTATTTAAAAATTTATTTTTGGTAAACTGTCTTCTGTAAAGTTTCTTGTCATTATATTTTGATATTCAGTAGAAAATACTCCGAAAACTTGCAAGAAGTCTACTTTGCCGTTTTCAGTTTCAATGGCTTTTAATTTAGGATTAAGCACAAATAGAATTCCTTTAATTTCAGTTAGCAAACCAGTTCTTATCGGTCCCGAAGAAAGCGTTTACAATTCGTCAAATGTCAACCCTTTCGAGAAAGATTTTTTTTCACTTTATACAAAGATTACTTTTATCACCTTCAAAACTATTAAACTCTCCAAATACAGATTTTCCTACTGCCAACTTTATTTTACAGAAACAGATTTTCTGAAAGTATGTTTTATTCCAACATTAAATAAATTATTATTTGGGGAATTTGGCACTAACTGCATCCAATCAGCGTCATCTCTATCGCTGCCTAAAACATAAACTTCATAGTTCATATAGACTGCTGTATTGGCAGAAATAAAATAATTCACACCCAAGCCCGGATTAAAACTCGCGTAAAATGTAGAAAAGTTCACTTTTTCGCCTGTCGGATAATAATAGTCACTTTTAACCTCTTGATTTAATGAAATTCCTGCTTTTAAAGTTCCACTAAAATTTTTATAAATCCTGTAATCCCACTTAATATTAATAGGTAATGCTAATACAGCCCCTACAAATACGCCTTTATTATAATCATATTTGTTAGAAACTCCCGTCGTGAAGTATTTTAATCTTACGTCAACGCTCCAATGTTTTGCAAAATAATACTCTGCTAATATTCCTCCCTGGAACGAATTTTTATGATTAGGATCAATTGATGTTATTGTATTCACTCCTATCTCCGCGCCAAAAAACCAATTCCCTTTTGGATTTACAATTTCGGCTCTTGCAGCAATTGAATCATTTGCAACCTGCGAATGTGCGTAATTATAAAGTAATAGCAAACTAAGGACTATTATTTTTTTCATTTTCATTTGTTTGAGCTAATCAGCTTTCTAGCGAAGATAAACTTTGTTCGGTAAGTTTCGCAGCAATTTTAAATCGAAAAATTTTTAAGAATTAAAATTCACCTTTCATTTTTTATTTGGGCGGCTGCTGTGCACCGGGCCTTCCGCTATATCTTTGCTGCTTTCACGATTTTGCTAAAATTGAAGTATTTATTTGTGCAGCAAAGGATGCCGCTGCAACCCCTGCCGCAAAATTACGTCACGCCAGAAAATCATTAAAAATAACAACTAAAATTATCCGCAGAAATTTTACGTCACGTGACCCAGTACAAAACATAAGATCATATCAACAATTAACAAAATTTCTGTTTGACAAATTTCAGTTCTATATAAAAGTGTTTGGAAAGAGATATTTAAAAAGGAAAAAATCTAGTATTACTTAAAAGCTTCTGCTATGACCGAGATCCCGCGGCAGGGATGGGCGCGGCATCCTTTACTGCTCCTCGAATATTTGATTTGAAAACTTAAATTTCTTGGAGCAGTAAAGATACAGCAGACAGCCCGGTGCAAGGCAGCCGCCAGTATAAAAAATATGATTGAAATGACAATCGATTAAAATATTTTTATTTTTTTGCAAAAGCTGAACATCAAAATGGATGTGATAATCAACGTAAGATGTGGAAACAATAATATTTTAAATAAATCGTGTAAGATGGAAAGTGGATAGGTTTTATAAATTTATACCACACAAAAAAAATCAACTATTATGAAAAGTACAGATAAAAAAGACAGCAAGGAAGAGGGCAAAAAACCAGCAGCAAAAACAACCAAAACAGCAGAGAAATCAACTTCTAAAACTGAATCGAAATCAACTGGTGGAAAAGAGGTTAAAGCAAAAAGAAGCGCTGCAGAAGATTTGAGAGAATTTTTTGTTGATGCGCTGAAAGATATTTACTGGGCAGAAAAAGCACTTACAAAAACATTACCGAAAATGTCTAAAAATGCGACTTCTAAAAAGCTGATTGAAGCATTAGATTCCCATTTGACGGAAACTGAAGGTCAAATTGAGCGACTTGAGAAAGTGTTTGAAATGATCGGCGAGAAAGCTGTTGCTAAAAAGTGTGAAGCTATGGCAGGACTTATTAAAGAAGGTGAAGAAATTCTCGAGGAAACTGAGCCTGGAGCTGTACGTGACGCTGGTATTATTGCGGCATGTCAAAAAATTGAACATTACGAAATTGCAACTTATGGTACTCTTTGTGCTTATGCAAAAACTTTACAAGAAGAAAAAGCAGGAAAAATGTTGCACGAAACTCTTGAAGAAGAAAAGAAAGCAGATAAAACTCTAACTGAAGCTGCGTATAATGATATTAATTTTGAAGCTTCGGAAGCATAGTTAAAATCAAAATATTTTTAAATTTGAAGAGGCGTTAATGGAAACATTATCGCCTTTTTTAATTTTTTAACTTAGAAGGAGAGTTTCCTTTTTTTAATAAATTTACACGATCTGCCATTTCTGCATAGCTCAATTTTCGACTTCCATAAATTCCATTTTCGGTGCAGTAACTTTTTTAACTTTGATTTAAATACTGAACCAATGATAAAAGTAGAATTTTAATTTTTCTTTGACATATGAAAGATTGGCAAGTTTTGTCTTGGCTGAAAGTTGCTAAGTTGAAGGTACTTAAAATTATTAAAATAATTATTTTTAATTATTCTATATTGGTCTCCTGCCACCACTTTAACCATATTGTAGACTGAATGCTTGCGGTAGACCCTTTATTTTGTGATTTATTATCCAGTTTACAGTTTTGTCGATAAAAGTTGCAATTAAATTCTATATTTTCTTTTCCTTCACGAACAGCCTCAATTTGTAGTAAATCGTTGAATGCAACATTATCATCTTTTTCATAATAAATCAAAACAGGAATTTTTAACGATAATATATTGTCTCGTTGAGGAAGTGAAAAACTAAAGATTGCCTTCGACGTTTCGAACTGATCATATTCGATTTTGGTTGAATTTCTTATTATTTCTTTATAACTATTAAAGAATTTATCTAACTTTTGATTGTTGTTTTCAGCTGTACGAATCACTTGTAAATGCCTAAGCATATTGCCAAAAGGATTCCCTGCTGCATAAATAAGATGGGTGATTTTTTTATTTAAACTCGCCATTTTTACTGCAATCGAACTTCCTTCGCCATAACCTACAACCAATAATCTTGAAGTTTTTGCCCAACGATATTTGAACAATTGCTTTAGAATCGAATTGTTTCGGAAAACATAATAATCTAAATAATTTCTATCAGAATATCCTCGTGGGGGAATTCGGTTATTTTGATCTTTTAAGAACAAGAAGTCATAACTCAATTTGTCGACATTACTAATTATCGGAATAAATGGCTTTCCGATAATTACGATATGAAAATCGTCAAGAAAAATTTCTTCATCAAATGGCAGAATTTCATACAAACCTTTATCAGAATATTTAATTAGTGGTTCTGGTTTACTTCCTTGACAAAAGAGAAAAATTGGCTTGGCAATTCGCTCTTCTCCTGGTTTTGAAATTACGATTATATCAACTGGGTCATCTAAGTATTTAAGTTTAAAATGGCGATAGCCGAAATCTTCAGGAGCTTTTTGGGCAGCAGCATAGATTTTTGAAATTAATAGCATAGTGATAAAGTTTTATAATTGTTCGGATTTGTACAGTTACAAAATTGCATCATACAGTGGCTATTCAAGGTTAATGCTGGGTTAACGAAGAGTTAATGTATTTTTCCATAAATAAAAAATGTATTTTTGACTTGTATTTAAAATTTTATGAAGCAGAAAATCAATTTACTTATCGTCGGATCGGCAGCCGTTTTAATCGGCTTGATCGCGATGCAATTCTTTCTTGTGAAAACTGCTTATGAATATAAAGTAGAGCAGTTTCGATTAGAAATAAAAGAGCGCATTGCAAGTATTACAAATAATTACAGCGATATTGATTCAACAGTATTTATTAAAAAAGATGTTTATTATAAAGAGTTAGCTGAACAGTTTCTGCTAAATCACATCACAACAAAAGAGCAGATTAAGCAATCAATATTACAGAATAATTTCAAAAAAGAACTTACCGAAAAACTTCAAGAGGAATTCAAAAAAGAAATGCCCGATTTGGAAATGGACTTTGCAATTGTACTTGACAAATTTATACTCTACAATAATGCTGAAGCAGACACTATTTTTGCTGAACAACCTTTGATAGCAAATAAAGTCTATGGCGATTTAGCATCTCTTGAGGACGCTTTTATGGTTCGGAATTACGTTGGTACTACTAGCGGAGTTTTTGAATCGAAAGTTGGCAACACATCTTATAAATTATTGACCGAAGATACTTTGTTTGTTTCGATCAAAAATTGGGAATTGATTGTTTTGAAAAGAATGATATTGATTTTTTCATTGGCGGTTTGTTTTATTTTAATTCTCATTATACTATTTGTAGTCACGCTGAAATCGTTGATTCAGCAAAAGAAAATCAGCGATATCAAAACTGATTTTATCAATAATATCACCCATGAACTGAAAACACCATTGGCAACACTATCAGTTTCTACAAAATTGTTGAGTCGACCGCAGGTTAAAAAAGATGATGAAAATTTTAAGGGTCTTTTGGATACGATTAACAGGCAGAATAATCGCCTTCAGCATTTAATAGATCAGGTAATGACAAATGCTTTGGGGCATAATGATATTGATTTAAATAAAGAGAAAACTCCAATGCCCGATTTCCTTAATGCTGTAATTGCTGACTTTCAGATAGCTTTTCCTGCTATAAATATTAAAACAAATTTTGCAAAAGCAACAACAATATTAAAACTGGACAGATTTCATCTTACGACAGCGATTAGCAATGTTTTAGAAAATGCTCAAAAGTATGGTTGTCAAAATGTTATAGTGACTACTACATTAGAGAACGGTAACTTCTGCATCGGAATTCAAGATGATGGAATCGGAATTTCAAAAAAAAATCACTTGGTTTTATTTGATAAATTTTACCGTGTCCAGCAAGGTGATATTCACAATACGAAAGGTTTAGGACTAGGATTATACTATGTGGAACAAATTGTAAAAGCGCATGAAGGCACAATTGAGATCGTGAGTGATTTAGGTAAAGGAGCGACTTTTAGTTTATTAATTCCTATTTCTTAAATTTAAATGGAAATATATTTGTGCTAATTAGAAAAGATCAAATCTATAATAAATGACGAAAAATATACTTTTAGCAGAAGATGATGCAGATTTTGCAACAGTTCTAAAACAGTATTTAGAGCTTTTCGACTTTAATGTTCATTGGGCTTCCGATGGCGAATTGGCATTTTCTGCTTTTAAGAATAACGATTTTCAGTTCTGTATTTTAGACGTAATGATGCCAATAATGGATGGTTTTACACTTGCTGAAAAAATAGTAAATCACAATCCAGAAGTTCCTTTTCTTTTTCTAACTGCCAAAAAGCTCAAGGAAGATAAAATTCGTGGACTTAAACTTGGTGCTGACGATTATATCGTAAAGCCATTTGAAGCCGACGAACTTGTTCTGCGAATTCAGAATATCTTGAAGAGAAGCGAAACAACCATTTCGCAGAAGATCAAAATTCAAAAAATACAGATTGGAAAATTCCTTTTTGATACGCAGCGACTATCATTGCAAAGCGAAAATAGCAATCAGCAGTTGACCGAAAAAGAAGCTTCGCTACTCCTATTTCTTCTCCAAAATAAAAACCAATTAATAAAGCGTGATGTTATTCTAAAAGCTATTTGGAACACGGATGATTTCTTCTCCGGCAGAAGTATGGACGTTTTTATTAGCCGACTCCGAAAATACTTTAAAGAAGATAATTCAATTTCTATTGAAAGTAAGCGAAATTTAGGATTGGAGTTTAAGTTTTAGCTTTCAGCTAGTAGCAAGTAGCTGAAAGCTTTCAGTTCTACGTTCTCATTCCTATGCTCGTAATCAAAGTTTTATCGCAATTAGAGATACGTAATAATTTCAAGTTATTTGAATATAATGAATGTCGCCATAGCAGACATTTAAGACGCAAACGTAATAAAATGTATTACTGAATTGGCAAATAAAGATAGCAACAAAACTAGAACTATTTTTTATTTCTGAAATAAGTGACTAATGCCAAAATGAAAATTACAAGTCCTATTCCAGTAAAAATGTAGGATACTATTAGATATTTGTCAGCGGTAAATTTTGAGAGCAATACAAATGCAAGTGAAAGAAGATATAGGTATAAAGGTTTAGCATCTGCAATGGACTTTTTCATCTTTAATATTTCAGGAAATCAAATATAAGTAAGTAAATTGGAACGCAAGTGGTAAATACCTAGCATTTAAGGAAAAATATTAACATGGTAAAAACATAACATAAACTTTATAATTTAGTACCGGAGTTCTTCAGAAATTCGTAAATTTTCGGAGATAGAAATAAAGATGTTTCCTTCGATGCCTAATAAACATTAGATAGGTCATATTTTAAATTAAAAATCAATTTATGGATTTCAATACTCAAGAAGATCGCACTGAATCACTAAAATTTAGTACAAAAATCTGGATTGCAGCAGCAATTATATCATTAACGGTTGTTGTCTTAATGCTTTTTAAAACGCTTTTTAGTTTGCTGCTTCTAGCATTAGCAGGAGTTTTGATGTGCGTATATTTTCACGGATGTGCATCTCTACTCCTAGGTAAGTTTAGAATTGGTAAAACCTTTGCGCTCGTTTTGGCTATCTTATTAAACGTTATAATAATCGGCTTATTTGTCTGGTTTGTGGGCGAGAGACTGAGTTCGCAAATTGATGAACTTTCTGACACAATGCCTCAAACTTTTGCACATGCTAAGAAATGGCTTAGCAGTCAACCGATGGGCAATAAGGTGCTAGATTATATGACAAATTCACTAGATTCTGGAAAGGCGACTGCAACTATAAGATCTTTTTTTTCGTCTACATTTGGTATCATCAGTGATTTATATATTGTTTTGCTATTAGGGATGTTCTTTACTGCAAGTCCCAACGTGTATCGTCGTGGTTTTATACATCTTGTTCCATCTTCAGGAAAAGAAAAAGCTGATAAAATATGGGATAGTTTAAATACGCTTCTTCGCAATTGGTTAAAAGGACAGATTTTTGGTTTCTTTTTTATTGCAATCTTAAGCGGATTAGGACTTTGGGCATTGGGAATGCCACTGATCTTAACCTTGGCTCTGATCGCAGGTCTGTTAAACTTTATTCCAAATTTTGGACCCATTATCGCACTTGTACCAGCAGTACTGCTTGCTTTTACAATCGGACCGCAAACAGCTTTGCTTGTTGTAGGACTTTACACATTAATTCAGATTATTCAAAGTACCGTTACTCAACCTCTGATTCAGCAAAAAATGGTTAGCGTACCACCGGGCTTACTAATTTTCGGTCAGATAGGTATGGGCGCATTGGCTGGATTCTGGGGAGTTCTTCTCGCGACTCCTTTCGTTGCCATCATTATGACTTTGGTAAATAAATTATATGTCGAAAAGCAATCGAAAAAAATACTGCCAGAAAAAGAAGAGTAATCTGATTAAGTTATACGGGTAACACGTAAAAAATAATTACTCTCTTTTAACTCCTTGCAATATCCAATCTTGAACTTCTAAAGTAGAATCCGAGTTATGTAAAACCGATAGATCGCCAGTACTTTCTAAGACAACAGCTCTTACTTGACTCAGATGCAAAACATTTGAAGCACGTATTTTTGACCGCAAATCATCCTCGGTAACTCTGGCTTTTTTCAGATTTTCATACAAAATGTCCTCGCCATCCATCAATAGCAAAGGCTGATTATCAATTATCTCATGCACTATTGCAAATCTTCGTAAGTAAGCAATTAATGTTTGTAGTAAAAATATTGCTGCTAGTGCCACTATTGCAACTAGAGGGGTGACGTCCTCTAACAAAACGCCACTTGCAATTATAGATCCTATTGCGATAGTAGACGCAAAATCAAAGCTTGACATTTTACTAAAGCTTCTTTTACCTGATAATCTTGTCAACACTATTATCGCAATAAAGATGATAATTGTAGCCAACAGTATTGCGAGCGCTTTATCTGTGGTAATTCCAAAAAATTTTTCCATTTCTATATATTTTTGTCTAATATAAGAAATTTGCGAAAAACGTTATTCCAAAATCAACCATATAATTGTAGAATTTTGCTATTATGGCCTTTCGAAGTCTTAAAAAAATATTGATTTAAAAATTAAATAATAACCGTTTTATAAAAAGGAATTGCAGAGATGAAAAAGATTAGGCTTTCGCCAAATATATACAGGTCGCTCAAGCCCTATGTTTCGAAGAATTTGATTAATCCTCGGCCAAAGCGGTTCGGTGGGAAAGATGATTTATTCTCTATTTAGACAGAAATTAGAAGTATTATGCCCGTTGTCACCTAATCTGACCTAAAGACTTTTTTACGAAAATTCGTGATTACAAACCTCACATTTGTATTTGTAACGGGTATAAAATGGCAACACCACAACAAATAATGTTAGCAAAAACGAAAAGAAGGACTTTAAATCCTTGACTGTCGTGAGCAGTTGAATCTTTTCGGCGCCGCAATTTGGACATTTTAGTAATTTCCCATTATTATCAAGTGAAAACGGACTTATCTCTGACAAAATAGTTTTTGCTTCTTCATAATCCTCCTCATAGACAAAAAGTTTTACGCCGCCAATCGCATTGCTCACCAGAGGATCAGTATCTATTGTGTGACTGTCGCGTACAAAAACGGCTATCCCTTCAGATTCAATTTTTCCTTTGTAAATATAAGCTTCACTAGAATACTGAAACTGCCCAATTTTTTTAAATTTATTATTTTCCATAAGCGATTCGAAACATTTTTTTAATAAAAGTAACCTTAAAAATTAGGAGTATGCTATATATAGAAATAAACTGATAGGAAAAGAACACGATTATTTTTGTTTGGCAAAAATACACTAGAGCTAGGGGAATTTCTTCGCCCGTTCCCTTCGCGAGGAATCGCTGCAGTCACTGCCATCCTTTTAGTTCGTAAAGATCTGTAAGTTTAATATTTCGAACATTTTAAAATTCTAATTATCAGAAAAATGAAAAAATTACCTAGTAGATTATCATAATAACAGATAAGCGAAATCGCAACAGCGGCAGAGTCACCAAGACTATTCGCATTTAAACTAATCGCAAAAAAAAGATCGTAAATTATTTACGATCTTTCTAATTAATATGAGACACAGATATTATTCGAAATGTGTAGAAATCATTTCGATAAGTTTTTCATCACTCATTTTATTTGAAGTGCTTTCTGTCGCTTCCGCATTTTTGTATTGTGCGGCTTCAGCAAGGAATTTGATAAATTCTTCTTGAATCTGACCAGTTCCAGTAATGTGAATTTGATCTACATTCTCCATATGACTAGCAATTTCTTTAAAGAACTTTTGTGTCAATGTAATTTCGTGATTATTGGCTGTGTTTTCATTAGAGTTACGTGCTGGACCAGCATTTTTCACCTGACCTAAAACTACAAATTCCCCGTCAGTAGTATCTTTTCTACCAACAATTGTTGCATTGTGAGAGTCCATCCAAACCCCGAACTGTTTTTTATTTTGTTTTGACATTTTGCTTTTTTGTAAAAGATTAATTAGTGGAAAGATAGTTTATACTTTTTTATAAAAAGTTATAAAATATGAGATTTAAGTATCATTTTATCTCTATTGTTTGTCTAATTATACTTCAATATAGTCTCAATTTACATTATATAAAAGTGCTTTTTTAATTGGGCTAAACTACTTTTTAAACAACATCTTTCTAAAGATTTCGCTGATGTATATTCAAAGTTTTCGGTCAAATTCAGAAACCCGCATATATCGTCTGTATCATACAGCTAAAATAAAATTACTCCAGATATTTTTCATTCTTTACATATTATAGTAGTCATTTCTGATACATAGAAAAATATATTTTGAATATCTTTTGATGTTGAATAAGCTAAAAGGCGCGAGGTATTAATCGTCACATGTCATGACTACTAGTCGCATTTCAACTTCTCAACTATTTATGGAAAATTTTAACAACAACGTTTTATAATATAAGAGAATGTAAATTAAAATATTTCTTGCAAAATTTTTGGCGAAAGCCTAGATGGTATCTGCTTCTATATCAAATTAGACCTTCTACAAAATTAGTGGTTGTGTTTTGAGAGGTCAATATTTACGATCAGCTTTTCTTCAAAAAACGGAACCAATGTTTAATCATTTCGTCTATTAGTAAAAGTTTCTTTTTTAGAAAAACATATCTTCTAAAACGGCGTTTGCGGCAGGGGTAGGAACGGCATCCTTTGCTGCTCCCCCATCACGACATTAATGACGTGATTTTCTGGGAGCAGCAAAGATATAGTGGATGACCCGGTTGTTGCTGTGAAGAATGAAACAGCAATAAGCCGCCCAAGAAATCATGAAAACAAAACCTAATTTATTACAGATTCAGTCAAATATACTATGCTAAAAAGCCTGAATCTTGCGACTCAGGCTTTTAATATTTCAAATTTATTTGGGAAAAATTCTGACTTTAGTAATTGACAGTTACACCAAAACCTAATCCCATATCACTGTCGTAGTGCGTGGAAAGTCCCAGATTGCGAGTCAAAATATATTTTAGTCCTGTCATATATTCCTTATCAGTGTTGACCATAAATGCCCATCGCAGGCGAGGTGTCAACGGTATATCTTCGCGTTTTAACTGAAACCGCAGCTTTCCATCAATATACATTTCGGCCTGAAAAATGAGCAGCATCGGTAATGTGTATTCAGCACCCAAGCTTAGCACTGCTCGGTGATCTTTTTTGGAAACTTGCCCAAAAAGATTCTTTTCAAGATTTGAACCTTGCTTTCGATATCTCCAGTCAAAACCCACGAATGGCATTAACCACTGATTTTTGCCAATATACCTACCTATATGCGTTTCTGCTTCATATCCATCAGTATCATTATATCCCAAACGCCATTCAGTGCCAATGCTCCAACGAATATTTTGAAACATAATTTGTCCGTCATTTCCATTGGTGGCAAAATCATTTTCTGCCATGAAATTCATCATATTACTTTCTGCCTGCAACTTTTTGTATGCCCAATTTTTATCTGGCAGATATGAATTGGGTTCTTGTTCATCATAAGCAAAAACGCGATTCATCCCAGCCATCATATGATACAAAATGTGACAATGAAAAAACCAATCTCCCTCGTTATTGGCAAGAAATTCGATAGTATTGGTCTCCATCGGCATAATATCCAGAACGTTTTTTAGCGGAGAGTATTCACCCTCACCGTTTAAAACTCTAAAATCGTGTCCGTGCAGATGCATCGGATGACGCATCATCGAATTATTGTACATAGTGATGCGAACTATCTCTCCTTTTTTTATAAGAATTTTATCAACTTCAGAAAGCACTTTATTATCCATGCTCCACACATAGCGATTCATATTTCCTGTAAGATCAAAGCGAAGTTCTCGCAGCGACGCATCTGCTGGAAGTGTGGTAGGTACAGTCGACTTTAACATTCCATAATTTAATGTCACTAAGTCTGAATTTTTATCCATAGAATGCGACGAATGATCCATCTCCCTATCCATATTCATTTTCTTAACTCCCGATACCTCAGGGTACATCACGGAATTCATATCCATTTTTTGAAATGACATTTCCATTCCCATATCGTCCATACTACCGTCCATATTCATCATATCGTTCATCATCTTCATACCTTCAAAATATTTGAGTTTTGGTAGTCGTGATTCTAATTGAATAATTCCTGTTCCAAAATAGGCTGAAGCAGATGAGGTTCGATCTTCGGGCGTGGCAAGAAATTCATTTGCCAAACCTTTTTCAGGAATTGTTATTAGAACATCATAAGTTTCTGATACTCCAATGATAAGCCTATCAACTTCCAAAGGTTCTACATCATTCCCGTCATTTGCAACAACTGTAATCTTTCCGCCCGCGTATGTAAGCCAAAAATATGAGGAAGCACCAGCATTTGCAATTCTAAGACGCACCCTTTCTCCTGGCTTAAATTGCTCAAATTTTATATTTTCTTTCCCATTTATCAAGAAACTCTCATAATATACGTCGCTCACGTCCATCGCCATCATGCGTTTCCACTCGTTTCTGATTTTGGTCTTGAAATGTCCTTCCCCCACCGCTTCAGAATAACTTTGAACGGTTCCCTTTTTAATTCCTGCCCAGTCGTTCGCATTGCGTAGCATTCGCTGCACATTTTCGGGTTTTATGTCTGTCCATTCGCTAAGAATTATTGGAATAGCTGGCAGATCATCTATACCTTTCCGAAATGTAGGATCATCCTTTTTCTTAAGTAAATTTAAAGACCCATACATTCCTATCTGCTCTTGAAAACCTTTATGACTATGATACCAATGAGTTCCATTTTGAATAATTGGAAAACTATATGTAAAGGATTCTCCTGGCTTAATTGGCATTTGGGTCAAATATGGAACACCGTCTTCTTTATTGGGCACATATACTCCATGCCAATGCAAAGCAGTGCTTTCCTTGGATTTATTATGAACTACTATTTCGGCAGTATCTCCCTCGGTGAAAGTTAAGGTAGGCATTGGTATTTGTCCATTTACGGCGATACCTCTCTTATCTTTACCTGAATAATTGACTACGGTATCAGTAACGGTTAGTTCATAACGAACGGTGTTTTGAGCAACTAAACTACCACTACTAAAAAGTATAATTATTAATAGTATTACTTTACTTTTTATCATCTTCCAATCTTTCTAACATCATTTTCATTTGTTCTATCTCTTTCTTCTGAGCTTCGATGATATCGTTAGCCAATTTTTTGACTTCCGGATCTTGAATGTCAGCTCTTTCACTGGTTAAAATTGCAATCGAATGATGTGGAATCATTGCTCTCATCCACAACACATCGCCAATTATAGGTTTCTGTGTCCGTACTAGAATTAATGCCGCAGTAAAAAGAACAATGCTTCCCAATATGATAGCTATATTCTTCTTCTTATTATTGTACATTTTAATCATAAATAACAACATGATTATTGCCATTGCAGATATTCCAAGACATGTCATATAAAATCTAGTGAGACTAAAATAAACGTGGTCAAGTGCGTAGGTGTTTAAGTACATCGTTATATACATAGCAATAAAAGAACACGCCAACATTAAAATAAATTTGGTGTACTTTTTACCTTCGGAATTTGTATTTGTATGATTCATAATTATGATTTTTTGTTTGTACTAAGTAAGATATTAAAAATTGTTAATTTTAAAGAATATTGATGGAGCGAAACCGCGGCTAGCTTATGGACGCAATTGAGATTTCCACAGAAATCTTTAGATTTATAACTTAATTCACAAAAAGCGAAGTCCTATTTAAATCGAAATAGGACTTCGCACTCTTTTTTATTTAAGCGTTTCCATGGTTTTACCACAACTCATCATCGCAGAACCATAGTATGGATTTTTGATAGCGCTTTCTTTGCTTAACCAATCTGCACCTTTACCATCATTTGCCATCGGACAATGTTGAAAATATACTGCATCATCATGCTTTGCAACTTTCATTAAAGAATAAATGTCTTTTGAGAGGGTCATAAAATGTTTGCGCTGAGTGGACAAATCCTTTGTGCCAGACACAGTTTTTGTTTCTGCAATTAATTGATTTAAAACTTTCATCCACACCATATGTACTTCCATATCTAGTTTATCCATTTCTACATTCGCAATAGAAGTAGATAATGCAGAAGCTTTGTTAGCGGCACTAGCAGCGTCCGACTTTACTAAAGCATCTTTTATTTCAAAATAATTGGTAAATACCGCGCCCAAACCATCTCGTTTCTGATTGGTCATTTTTTCAGATTGATCATAAACTTTATGTTCAGAATGAGCCTCTGTCTTTGTACTAGAAACTTTAGCGGTGCGGTCATATTGACAACATCCGTGAAGGTTGTCATAAACATCATCTGGAGCTAAGAATTTGTCGCTGTCATAGCCTGCTAAAGCAATCCTCTTGAGAATCTCATCAGCGCTAGTCTTTTTGCTATCGTATGTTAGTGTCGCTAATTTGCTTGTTTTGTCCCAATCTACCACAGAGACTTTTTTTACATTTCCGGCAGTTTCGATATTATTTTCGCACATTCCGCAGTTTCCGTAAATTGTAACTGTTTCGGTTTTTGCGTTTTTGATTTGTGCGTTTAGGTTGACAGTAAACGCTAAAAGCGCTGTCAACATTAATTTTATATTTAATGTTTTCATTTTAAAATTGATTTGTTATCAAAGTAGAAACTTCGAATAATTATAGGTATTTGTTGTTGAAATATCAGTAAAATAAATAATAAGAAAGTGAAATTATCTTCTCATTTAAAAAATAACAATGCTGACTGCTTGTAGTTGGACACAGCTATGGCTATCTCAAAAGTGTTTTAGCCTATTTTTGGATTAAGCCAAATCGACAAAAATCCGTCAGAAATGGATTTTGATAAGTAGGTGAAATTTGTTTTCTTTAAAGTAAACAAATAGGTAATTGAAGGGACGAAAAACGTCATCGCAACCAAATTAAATGTGCTAGTAGAAGAAGTTGCAGAACACATACAAGTAGAATGTCCGCAATGACCACAACACGTCGTATCTTCAACATCTGAAGATTCATGGCGCTTGCAGCAACTTTGATATTGCTGTTCCTTT
>JBBSQV010000020.1:0-31870 GCA_038243675.1 Flavobacteriales bacterium | reverse complement strand
TTCTTCTGCTGACATATTCAAAAATTTGAATCGCAAAGTTACCAAAAATGTTGGGTTAATTCTCCATTCTTCACAGAGATAATAATCGTCAGACTGAATGAAATTTAGTACTTTTATCAGCTCAGAAAATGCTCTAAATTTAAAATTTAATTAAAAAAAATGAACACAATTATTCTCAAAAATATACGTCTCTACGCCTTTCACGGCTGCTTGGATGAAGAAGCAAGAATCGGATCTGATTATTCTGTAGATCTAGAAATTGAAACAAATTTTGATAAATCTAGAAAGACAGATGAGCTTGCTGATACTGTAGATTATGTACATTTAAATAAAATAGTTCGGGAAGAAATGGCACTACGATCAAAACTTCTTGAGCACGTTGCCGATAGAATACTGAAGAGACTTTTTGATGAAATAAAGGAAGTTTCAAGAGCTGAAATTTCAGTTTCTAAATTGAATCCTCCTATCGAAGGCGACGTTGAATCTGTAACAATTAGAATTGCAGAAAGCAGATAAAACAAAAAAAGGATTCCGAAATGGAATCCTTTTTTATTTGGAGGCATCGTGCGGATTCGAACCGCAGTAGGAGCTTTTGCAGAGCCCAGCCTAGCCACTCGGCCACGACGCCATCTCTTGAATGGACGGCAAATATACAGAAAACTTTTGATAATCAGCCTTCTTTTTCAAAAATTTATTGGATCTTCTCTAGTGCTTTTTTTACTAATTTCTGATCGCTTGGAAACCAGCCTTGTGACATAATTATAAATCCAAATACGACTAGCAAAACACTAACTACTTTTTTTACTTTGAAAATATTTTTACCTGTGAGCTTGTTCTTTAATTGCTTTGCAGCTAAAATTTTTGCGATATCAACAACTAAATATGATCCGAGGACAGCTCCAAAAAATACTGTTACCCGAGAAATATCCATTTCTAATTTTGGTCCTACAGATATTAAAACCAAAAACCAAAAGAGCAAAACTCCGACGTTGATGAAGTTTAAAAGAAACCCTTTGATAAATAAGTTTCCGTAATTCTTCTTTATAATTTCGGTGGTAACATCTGCTTCTTGCTTTCTTCCTTCTTTTCTAAGTTGAATAAAAGAAAATACACCATAACCTGTCATTAATAATCCTCCAATTATGAATACCAGAGGATCATCTTTTATGCTTAAAATAAGTCTATAACTACTTCCATAGGCTATTAAAATAAATAATATATCAGCCAATATTACTCCAAAATCAAATACCAAAGCAGCGCGGAAACCTTTGGTAACGCTGGTTTCCAAAAGAACAAAGAATACAGGTCCTATTAAAAAACTTAATAAAATACCTAATGGAATGGCTGTGAAAATATCTTGCAACATTACAATTAGTCTGTTTTATGAATGAGGTCATTTCTGACCACCCAATTAGTTTACTTCCTTGATTGTACCACCTAATTTGGTTTTCTTTTTCTGATTTTTTGGACTTCCGTAAATCAAAATTTCTCCACCTGCAGTAACATCCGCTTTAATATAATCTGTCGCATAAATACTAGCTTCTCCCCCAGCCTTTACAGTAACATTTGCTTGAGAAGCAATCAGTTTTTGAGCTTCGATTATTCCACCTGTATTAATACTTGCGTCAATATTTTTTGCTTCGCCACTTACGTAGATTTCTCCACCTGTGCTCGCCGCTAATTCTGCTTTGCTTACTTCCATTTTGATTCGCACTTGCGAACCTTGTTTTGAAATAATTTCCAAAGCTGTTTGATTGATAATTTCAGAAGATGTAATTACAGATCCTTCTCCAGCGTTTAGAATATGAATTTTTTTGTAGTAAAGAGTTGCAGTAATGTTCTCTCCTTGCAGTAAATTCCCGAAAGGCATTCTAATTTTTAGCTCACCATTTTTGTTGATAACCTCTACTTCTGAGTGACGACTACCTTCAATCTCTATCTTATTTTCGGTGCTTTGCACAAGGTTTACAACGATGCGGTCAAAGACTTTTACTTCATTAAAATCTCCTAAATTCTTAGCAGTTTGACCCATCATAAATTGTGATCCTGCTAAGACCATCATTAAAAATATCTTTTTCATCTTATTATTATTGTGTTTTTTATTTTTTACGTAAGAATTTAAAATCTAGCTGTTTCTTCACAAGATCAGCATTTTTCACTTTTACATAAACTTCATCTCCTAGTTGCAATATATTTTTTGAAATTTCGCCGACTAATGCAAATTGCTTTTCGTCATAAGTGTAATAGTCATCCTTAATTTCGCGTATACGACACAGTCCTTCGCACTTGTTCGCAATCACCTCCACGAAGATTCCCCATTCTGTAACGCCGCTTATAACGCCTAAGAATTCTTCCTCTTGGTGATCCTGCATATACTTCACTTGCATATACTTAATAGAATCTCTCTCTGCACTTGTTGCAAGACCTTCCATCGATGAGCAATGCTTGCTTTTTGTTTCATAAACTTCGGCGTCAGCAGATTTTGCGCCATCTAGATAACGTTGCAACAATCTGTGCACCATAATGTCGGGATATCTACGTATTGGCGAAGTAAAGTGAGAATAATATTCAAAAGCCAATCCATAGTGGCCGATGTTATCGGTCGAATATTTTGCCTTGCTCATACTTCTAATCGCAAGTGTGTCAATCATATTTTGCTCTTTTGTTCCTTGGACATCTTTAAGCAAAGTATTAAGGGACGTCGAAATTTCCTTCTTAGATTTTAAATTTATGCTGTAGCCAAATTTAGAAATCAACTGCTGAAGTGCCTCTAGTTTATCTGCTTTTGGTTCATCATGAATTCTATAAACGAAAGTTTTCTTTTGTTTTCCAATGAATTCAGCAACTTTTCTGTTGGCAAGAAGCATAAATTCTTCAATTAGATGATTTGCTTCTTTTGATTCTTTAAAGTAAACTCCAGTTGGTTCGCTTTCTTCGTTCAAGGCAAATTTAACTTCTACTTTATCAAAAGATATTGCTCCATCTACCATTCTTGCAGCACGAAGTATTTTGGCCAAACGATCCATTGTTACCGTCGCTTCAATGATATCTGCATCAACTTTATACGATTCTCCAGTAATCGAAATTTCTTGAGGAATGGTATCGTCTTCGCCTTCAGTTTCTATAATATGCTGCGCTTCTTCATAGGCAAAACGCTGATTTGAGTTGATCACGGTTCTTCCGAACCATTGCTCAACAACTTTGGCTTTTTTATCGATTTCAAATACTGCTGAAAAGGTATATTTTTCTTCATTTGGTCTAAGTGAACAAGCAAAATTTGATAATACTTCTGGCAACATTGGTACTACTCTATCAACAAGATATACGGATGTTGCTCTTTCATAAGCTTCATCATCTAAGATTGTTCCTTCTTCGAGATAGTACGAAACATCTGCAATGTGAATTCCTACTTGATAATTTCCATTTTCTAATTTCTCAAATGACAATGCATCGTCAAAATCTTTGGCATCTTTTGGGTCAATAGTAAATGTTAATACATCTCGCATATCGCGACGTTTTGCCACTTCTGCTTCGGAAATGGATGTATCTATATTTTTGGCGAAAGCATCAATCTCTGCAGGAAATTCATAAGGCAAACCATATTCAGCAAGGATGGCGTGTATTTCGGTATCGTGCTCACCTGGTTTTCCAAGGACATTAATCACAGATCCAAAAGGACTATCAGCTTTTGTTGGCCACTCTTCAATCTTTACAACTACTACGTCTCCTTGTTGAGCCTCTCCTATTTTATCTTTTGGAATAAAAATGTCGGTGTACATTTTCACATTGGTCGTTGACACGAAAGCAAAGTTTTTCTGGATGTCAATAACACCCACAAATTCCATTTTCTTACGTTCTAGAATCTCTACAACCTCACCTTCAGATTTCTTTCCACTACGTCTTTTATAAACATAAACTTTAACTCTATCACCATCTAATCCGTGGTTTAGATTATTTGTAGTGATAAAAACATCATCTTCAAGTTCCTCACATACAAAATAGGCAGTTTTTCTGCTGGTCATATCTAGAGTTCCTTCGTAGTAATCTTGACTTTCTGCCTTCACTAGGTACTTTCCTGGTTCAGTTTCAACTATCTTTTTGTTGGATTTCAATATCTTGAGATCGCGTATAATTTCATTTCTACTTTTGGTATCATTCAAATCTAGCTTAGCAACAATCTGTTTATAATCGTATTCCTTGTTGGCATTGCTCGAAAGAATCTTCAAAATCTTATCTGAATGATCTACATTCTTTCCTCTTGAATTTCCTGGTCTTTTTTTCATATATTTTTTATAATCTCCCGAAATTTACAAAAATTCTTGCTCTGCAATATTCGGACTGACTGCCAAAGGTAAAATATTAACGACGAATTATAACATAGTTGTTAAAGTCTGCGATTCTCACTTTGACTTCTTTCCTGTCATTTTTGTTTTCAGACTTGTGAACATCTATTATATATATAATATTTTCTTTAATTAAATTTATAAAAATTAGGAGGTTATTATGGCGTGTTGATAATGGCTATAACTTTCTGAGAAAAGCATTGTAACCTAAGATTGGATTTGTTATAACAAGTTATTAACAGTCATTTCAGTAGCTAAGGTGCAGTCAATCAACGTAAATTAATATTTAGTTAACAGATCTTGATATCTATCAACATTGCCATATTGTAAATAAATATCATTTTGAAAATTGTTGACTATTGCGTTTTCTCTATTGATAACTTTCCTGAAAGTTCTTGAAAGTTTTCTTGCATATATCATTGTTGTTTTTGCTTGGAAATATTAATCGTAATTGCAAAAAAAAGATATAAAATTCGTTAACGACTTATCAACATTTCAAGGACTAAATGCTTTCCTTGATTACTAAGGGATTAGCATAAGATATCAACAACGCCTTTTTATTGTTTATCTAGGACTTAATTTGAACCAAAAGACTCTTTGCAAATCTATTAATATGAGTAATTTTACACTCTAAACTTAGGTACTATGAAAATATCAATAGGAAATGACCACGCTGGTGTAGAATACAAAAATGCAATCGTAAAAATGATGCAAGATCGTGGTTATGAAGTTAAAAATTACGGAACAGATTCAGAAAGTAGCGTAGATTATCCAGATTTTGGTCATCCAGTCGCAACCGATGTCGCAAATAAAGAAGCAGATTTTGGGGTAGTTATTTGCGGAAGCGGAAATGGTATTAATATGACCGTTAATAAACATCAAGAAACCCGTTCGGCGTTATGTTGGACAAGGGAGATTGCTTCTTTAGCTAGATTGCATAATGATGCGAATATCATTGCGATTCCTGCGAGATATACTTCTATCAATCAAGCGGTAGAAATGGTTGAAACTTTTCTAGACACTAAATTTGAAGGTGGAAGACATCAAAATCGAGTTGATAAAATTTCTTGTCAATAATAAAGACTAGTTTCTGCTAGATTTAAAATCTTTAATTACGTTTTTTACTTTCTGCTTAAAATAGGAAGGGATGTCATTATTTAGGATTTTTCTACTTCAAAAAAATTATAGTTACCTTACTTGATTAGCTAAAGCAAAATAATGAGCGAATTACAACCACAATTAAAGAAGAAATACTATCCAATAAACGATACGTTTCGGGCATATCTACAAAAGTATAAACGACTTACAAAAACGAGAGTTTATTATGATGATTTACTACGTTTTCAAGGAAGTGTTGTTGTTTATGACAGCGAGGACAAGGATACTCTGTGGACTCGGGTCTATTATAATGAATTTGAAAGAGAAGAACTTGACAATAGTTTAAAGAAAATCTACACCTTGCTACATTCTGATGGTGATGAAAGCACCTTTGAACATTTAAATGTTGATAATATAGATTTTTGCACCTTTGGAAATTCAAAACCTTTTAGAGTAAAAGTTCGAAATATTTTGAATGATAATTATACTCATTTTTATATTAAGAAAGCAGACGCATCAAGGGTATTTGGTCTTGAACTGGAACATATTATTTCTCCAAATAGTATCAATTTTCTCGTTTTTGAAGATACTTTAATCGAAGAACATATTGTAGGAATTCCAGGTGATATTTTCTTAGAAAAGAATCTACAAAATTGCTCGGAACTTGAGAAATCGCAGATTGCAAAAGAGTTTGTGAAGTTTAACGAACGCTGTATGATTGGACTTTTGGGAGATATGCGATCGTATAATTTTGTAGTAATTCCTATTTATGATTTTGATCAACGGATTTTCAAAATTCGAGCAATCGACTTTGATCAGCAGAGTTACGAAGGAAGTTTTAAGTTGTATAAACCTCAACTTTTCAAAGAGAATTTTAAATTTTCAGAACTGGTTCAGACAAAATTAAAACCAAAATCAGTTGCGCAATATCAGATAGAAGAGCGATCGATTCTCGTAAAACGTTTATTTGATACAAAAGCGAGATTGGAAAGTTTGGTAGAAGCAATGAAATCTACAAAATTGGCGCCTGACGAACATATAGCGCAGCTGCAAGAGGAAATTTACCAATTGACATTCGATGTAAATTTTAGAAATGCCACTTCTATGGGAGAAATTGTGCAGTCAGCACTAAGTTTTATGGAACGAAATTATAGATTTGAAGACGAATAATTTTGGCAATTTCTTTTTAAAAAAAAACATTTATTTTTAGAAATTTGCAAAATCACCTCCAAACAAAATCACAATTATTTGAATAATAACAATACTCCAAAACTTTATCAAATAACTATTTTTGGAAGTTTTATGACGAAAATAAAGCATTCCAATTCCTGAACCAACGCTTCCACCAATCATCGCAGAAGTAAGGAGTGCTTTTTCAGATATGCGTCTTTTATGGGTTTTTGCAAGTTTTTTGTCGTAACCCATCAGTAAGAATGCACAAATGTTGATTGCCAAAAGGATGAAGAATGTGGCCATTAATTTTTAATAATTTAATAAATATATTTCTGTATCAAAGTTATTGTCAAAATATATAATAGCGAAATCAAATGGCCTATAATTCTTAAAAACAGTTCATCTTTGTTTAAAGAAATGTAGTTATTAAACAGTAGAATTTTTTAAACTTATAAAAATGATATTAAACAAAATTTTCAGGCGTTTAAAGAAGGATATAAGATTTGATTTTAAATACATAATAGTAGAGATTTTATTGATTTTCACGGGTATAACGCTGGCTGCGACATACAATAATTATCAAATTCAATTAAAAGATGAAGCTTTCCTGAAGGAATCAATTTCTCAAATTTATGGAGAAATCATAGGAGATAGCAAAGTAAACTTACACTATTTCAATTCTATTAATAGTCGCATTAATAATTTAAATCGTGTACAAGAGCATCTCTTGAATAGAGATGAAGATTCAATAAATTCGATTGTAGCAATGAGAGTTTTTTCTAGCCTACCTAATACATTGACACTGTCAAACAGCACATTGGGATTTCATAGATTAAAAGAAAAAAATTTAAATTTAATAAAAGATGCTGATTTACGAAATCAATTGGTAAACTATTACGACCATATGTCCTATAATATGCAAGATTTAGAAGGTTTCAATAGCGATATTCGAAAAATAAATCCATTCATATTCAAGCACTTCCGCAATTATGATTTTTTAGAAAGCAAATATGATGGTATAATCGATATTAATAATTTATTTGAAGATTATGTTTTTGAAAATAATATAGGATTTATCAATTCAAATCTTGAAATGTATGAGGAAATAATAAAAATTGGAATTATTCCAATATCAAATTCATTGATAAAAACATTAGAAAGAGAATACCCATTTTTAAAAGAAGAATATAAATAATGAACCAAATTCAATTTATAAAATCGGAGGTAAATACTTCTGATAAAAATATAGAAGCAACTTTAAAACTGCTTTCAGAAGATTGTACAATTCCATTTATTTCTCGCTACCGAAAGGATCAAACTGGCAATCTTGACGAAGTTCAGATTGAGAATATTGCAAAAAAGAACGATGAGTTTCAAACTATACAGAAACGCAAGGAATCAATTTTAAAAACGATTGAGGAGCAAGGGGAATTAACGCCTGAATTGAGACAGAGAATTTCGAATTCTTTCAATTTCAATGAGATTGAAGATCTTTATTTACCTTTTAAAAAAAAACGTAAAACTCGCGCTGATACTGCTAAAGAGAAAGGTTTATTGCCATTGGCGAAGCTAATTGTAAGTTCCAGTAATTCTAAAAATATTAATGACGCTTCCGCGAAATATATAACAGACTCGGTAAAAAACGAAGAAGAAGCTTTGCAAGGCGCTCGCGATATTGTGGCCGAATGGATTAGTGAAAATCCAGCGGTAAGACAGCAATTACGCTCTTTATACCAAAGACGAGCTACGATTACTACAAAAGTTCAGAAAGCAAAAGCAGATGAGGAAGGTGCCAAGAAGTTCAATCAATATTTTGAATGGTCAGAAGTTTTGCATAAAGCGCCGTCACACAGAGTTTTGGCAATGCTTAGAGCGGAAAATGAAGGTTTTATAAAAGTAAAAGTTGCTATAGAGCCAGAAGATGCATTGCAAAGTATCGAAAGAATTGTGACAAAAGCGGCCAATAACGACCAAATAATTTTAGCCTTAGAAGATAGCTACAAACGACTTCTTGCTCCAGCTCTTAGCAACGAAATTTTGCAAGAAGCGAAAGCAAAAGCCGATGCAAATTCAATTCAGGTTTTCGCAACAAATCTAGAGCAGTTGCTGCTTGCGCCACCACTTGGCGAAAAGAGAATTCTGGCAATCGATCCAGGTTTTAGATCAGGATGTAAAATAGTTTGTCTAGACGAACGTGGCGATTTATTGTACAACGAAACGATATTTCCTCACGCACCACAGAACGAAACTGCGATTGCTATGAAGAAAATTAGATCGATGGTGAACGCCTATCAAATTGATGCAATTTCGATCGGAAACGGAACAGCATCACGCGAAACAGAGCATTTTATTAAGAAAATAGCTTTTGATAAACCTCTGCAAGTTTTTATTGTTAGTGAAGCTGGAGCGTCGATTTATTCGGCTTCAAAAATTGCTAGAGACGAATTTCCAAACTATGATGTTACCGTTCGTGGAGCAGTTTCTATTGGTCGACGATTGAGTGATCCGCTAGCTGAGTTGGTAAAAATTGATCCACAATCAATAGGAGTTGGACAATATCAACACGATGTAGATCAGACAAAATTGAAGAATGAATTGAATCTTGTGGTTTTGAAAAGTGTGAATAAAGTCGGAATTAATTTGAATACTGCTAGCAAACATTTACTAAGTTACGTAAGTGGAATTGGGGAGAAACTTGCCGAAAACATCGTTCAATATCGTACTGACAACGGCCCTTTTTTAGATAGAAAGCAATTAAAAAAAGTCGCTAGATTAGGCGAAAAAGCTTTTCAACAAGGATCACCATTTATCAGAATTAGCAACGGAAAAAATCCGTTGGATAATTCGGCAGTACATCCTGAAGCTTACGCTGTGGTTGAAAAGATGGCAAAAAAATTGAAAATTTCCGTAGCTGATTTGATTCGAAATAAGGAAAAAACGGCACTTTTAAAAGCAGAAGATTATATAACAGAAGATTTTGGATTGCTTACCATTCGCGATATTATCAAGGAATTAGAAAAGCCAGCACTTGATCCAAGAAAAGCAGCAAAGGTTTTCGAATTTGATCCAAATATTAGGACTATTAAAGATTTAAGAGAAGGGCAAATCTTGCCAGGCATTGTAAATAATATTACGAATTTTGGCTTCTTTGTAGATGTAGGAATCAAAGAAAGTGGACTTGTGCATATCTCTCAACTCAGAGCTGGATTCGTGAGCGATGTCAATGAAGTTGTGAAGCTACATCAGCACGTTCAAGTAAAAGTAACTGAAGTTGATGAAGATAGAAAGAGAATCCAATTGACGATGATTCTGTAATAATTTCAAATTCTAATGCTACAGAATTGGAATTTATAAATGTTTATCTTTGATAGATGGAAAAATCAATCACCATAAACGACTTTTCGCCACATCTTTTTTGGGATGTAGATTTAGGTGGATTTGATTTTGAAAAACATAAAGTACATCTCATTAACAAAGTGTTAGAATATGGTTTGTTAACTGACTGGAACTTATTAAATAAGGTTTACGGATTGGAAACTATAAAAGAAGTTGCACTTAATTTAAGAAGTCTTGATGTCGTTACACTTTCTTATTTATCGGCACTATTTAAAATAGATAAAACGGAATTCAGATGTTACAAACACAGACAGTTGTACCCAACTTATTGGAACTCCTAACGGAGATTATGAATGAAGAATTATTTTTCAAGATAAGGTGCTTGTAAAAGACTACCAATTTTAAAGGGGTCGAATTCGACTCCTTTTTGTTCGAAGCAAAATACTTATTTTAAAATTGATTTTAAAAATAAAATTAATTTTTAATCAATGAAATAAAGAGAACATTCTAAAACTTGCTCAAGCAAAAGCCAGTAATCCAGCCAATTAAGATATGGTGTTTGCTATTAGGAGGTTAGAAAACACAACTTAGTGGAACAATAAACTGAAACTTATGCAAACAAAAAATTGTTCAAGAAGTATTAAAGTTATAAAATGTTGATGACATAACTAACAAAAAAAGCTTCATCGGCACGTATGCGATGAAGCTTTTTTATATTTAGACTTTAAATATTAAAGTTTCGTTTCCTCTTCTTTTTTAATTATTGGCTCTTTTGGCTCTTCTTTAGAAGCATCTTTAAATTCTTTGATTCCAGAACCTAAACCTCGCATTAATTCAGGGATTTTTTTACCTCCGAAAAGCAATAATAGAATTACCACAATCAAAATAATCTGTGGCGCGCCAACAACTCCTAAAAATATTGATAATGTATTCATTTTTATCCGATTTTAATAGCACAAATGTAAATAGAAAATTTTGTAATAATCTCACTTCGTTGTTAATTATTGAAATTTCAGCGCTGCCGCTGATAAAATGATGTGAGATTTTCAAAACCTAACGCACTCTACAAGTTTGCTAAATTGTTATATTTGCTTACTAAATACGACAGATGCCAAAGAAAAGATTTAAACGCACCAAAATAAAGAAGCGTTTATTTACCAAAAACCGTTTTATAATACTTAATGAAGAGACGTTTGAGGAAATTTTTTCTTTAAGATTGACTTTGATGAATGTATTCGTATTTGCAACTCTCGGCGCTATTTTTCTAATATCTATAACCACGTTTATTATCGCATTTACTCCATTAAGGGAGTTTATTCCAGGCTATGCTTCTGCAGATTTAAAGAGAAATGCCACTCAACTTGCTATCAAGTCTGATTCGTTGGAAATAGCATTGCAGCGCAATGAAGCCTATATTTCATCAATTAAGAAAGCATTATTGGGAGAAGTAGAAATTCATAAATTCAATAAAGATTCTCTTATTTCTGATGAACAACAATTGGTGGATATCGATTTGAAACCTACTGAAGATGAAATTAAATTAAGAGAGAAAGTTGAGAAAGAAGATAAATTTAATCTTTTTGATAAGGCTAAAGCCAAGGTCAGTATTGTACTATTTCCGCCCGTAAAAGGGATTGTAACTTCAAAGTTTAACGCCAAAGAAAAGCATTATGGAATTGATGTGGCTGTGGCCAAAAACACTCCGATTAAAGCAGTTTACAACGGCAATGTGATTTTTGCGGAATGGACTCCAAGCAATGGCAATGTGATTATTTTAAGGCATAACGACGGATATCTCTCCATCTACAAACACGCTGCCTCACTCACAAAAGAGCAAGGAGATATTGTAAAAACAGGAGAAGTGATTGCATTAGCGGGAAGTGGAGGTCACGAATCATCTAATAGTCAGTTGCATTTTGAGTTGTTTAAAGATGGTCATCCAATTGATCCATCAAAATTTATAATTTTTGAATAATCGACTATGTCATTAAAATCTATAGCAGCAAAAATCTTTGCAGACATTATTTACAGAAAGACTCAAAATTGGGCAAATAATCCTGTGCAAACGCAGCAAAAAGTATTTCATTCGCTGATAGCGTCGGCAAGAAATACAGAATTTGGAAAGGATCATCATTTTGATAAAATTCAAAACGGTTTGGATTTTAAAAAGTATGTTCCAGTTCGAGATTACGAAGCTTTACGACCTTATGTTGATAAAGTTGTTGATGGACACGAGAATATTTTGTGGCCAGGAAAGCCCTTGTATTTTGCTAAAACATCAGGCACGACTTCGGGTGCCAAATATATTCCGCTGACTAAAGAATCGATGCCATATCATATTGAAGCAGCGAGAAATGCGATTCTACTTTATATTCACGAAACTGGAAAAGCGGCTTTTGTAGACGGAAAAATGATTTTCTTGCAGGGAAGTCCACTTCTAGAAGAGAAACACGGAATTAATTTCGGTAGATTGTCTGGAATTGTGGCTCATTTTGTACCCAAATACCTTCAGAAAAATAGAATGCCATCGTTAGAAGTGAATTCTATTGAGGATTGGGAAGAGAAAGTTGACGCGATTGTTGACGAAACGATTAATGAAGATATGACGGTTATTTCTGGGATTCCACCTTGGGTTCAGATGTACTTTGAAAAACTCAAAAAGGAGAGCGGAAAAGATGTTGGCGATCTGTTCAAGAATTTCAGTCTGTTTATTTACGGAGGGGTCAATTATGAGCCGTACCGTGCGAAATTCGAAAGTTTGATTGGGAAAAGAGTTGATAGCATCGAGCTTTTTCCAGCTTCGGAAGGATTTTTTGCATACCAAGATTCGCAGAAAGAGAAAGGAATGTTGTTACTTTTAAATTCAGGGATCTTTTATGAATTTATTCCTTCGGACAAATTCTTTGAAGAAAATCCACCACGATTGACAATTGGAGAAGTGGAATTGAATGTCAATTATGTTCTTATAATATCTACAAATGCAGGATTGTGGGCTTATAATATTGGCGACACAATTCAATTCGTGTCCTTGAAACCCTATCGCGTGATTGTTTCGGGTCGTATAAAGCACTTTATTTCTGCTTTTGGCGAGCACGTGATTGGAAAAGAAGTAGAAGCGGCAATTCAAGATGCGGTGAAAAACACAGGATTAACTGTTTCAGAATTTACAGTAGCTCCTCAAATAGAGGATGCAATTGGACTTCCGTATCACGAATGGTTTATAGAATTTGAAGGAGAAGTTGGGAATTTAGATAAATTAGCTGCAAAGTTAGATTTAGAAATGCAGAAACAGAATGATTATTATAAGGATTTGATTACTGGAAATGTACTTCAGCCTTTGAAAATTACCGCTTTGCAAAAAGATGCTTTTCAGAATTATATGAAATCAATCGGGAAATTGGGTGGTCAAAATAAATTGCCTCGTTTAAGTAATGATCGAAAAATTGCTGATGAATTGAAGCAGTTTGCATTATAGCTTTGGAAATTGCGAGGTGTCTATCCTTCTTTATTTTGCAGGAAACTGCCTTAAAATGGATGGCGAGTGGAAGCGGTTTGCATTATAATTTCGGAAATGACGAGGTTTCGGTCTTTCTTGATTTTGCAGGAAACTGCCTAAAAATAGATGGCGAATTGAAGCGATTTTAAAATATAATTTCGGAGATGAAGCAGTCTTTTAATCTTTCTTAATTTTGCAGGAAACTGCCCAAAAATAGGATTCTATTAACTAAAATTAAAAAGCTAAATTTGCGCGTACGAATACAGGAATAAATAAATATGGTAGAATTCAATAATATAATAAGATCCCGAGCGCAGGAATCATCAAGTGCCGTTGAAAAGTTGTACATCACGATGCGCCACCTGTTCAATAGAGGATTTTATAAGCCAATGGGAGTTTCGGGCGAGACTTTGAGAGAGGCTTTGTTGGCATTGCGACCTGAAATTTATGGGACTATTGCTGACGAAAAGGTCGAATTGAACGGACTGCTTTACGTCATTGAGCGTTTGCCGATTGGTATTGAAGAATGCCGTTTTATCAACTTAACATCTGACGAAGGATATTCAAGATCGCACTTTAAAGCAATTATACCGCCTAAGCGACGTAGAAATTGTTACCGAATAGATCAAGAGCAGATGAATGTTGAGATTACGCGTGGAAGGTCTGATATTTACGACATTTTAACCCATTTGACTTTTATTTTTATTGAATCGCATAAGATTAAAAACAAAGTTCTTCTGGACGAAAGCGGTGAATTGTCCCGCGATTGGCAAAAGTTGGAATATGCAGTTTTGCTGAACAGAAAGCTGACACAATCTGAAAAAGAAAAATCAATTTCGCACGTTACAAATATTTTAGGCCGCACATTTGGTGAAGTTTCAGACATATACATATCATTTGCGACAGCGGACACTCCTGACCGATTTTTGCACGTGATCTACTGGCTAGGAAAACTTGCCATCGAGGAAACATTTGAAGATAAGAAACGCACAATTACTTTCAGCCCGATTTTGCGTGAGCGTTTGGGACATCACATACACGGCGAAATTTGGGCAAATAACATAAAGCGAGTACTTAAAGAGTACGATTTATTGCACAGGCCAATCCACATTATTAGTGCGAATATGCACTCGGTTATGAATTCGGTTTTTGCATCGCAAGTGCTTCCAGCAAAAGCACACGACAACAACCCGTACTATATTTACGAAGAGTTGAGTATGAATGGAGCTTCGGAATTGAGAAATAAAGTTGAAGAAGTTGCCAAAGCGCAAGGAATGCTTTTCTTACCCGATACATCAGGAACAAATATTGATGTGCAGATTTTTGACACTTCCAAAATTGATTGGGAAAAATCAGCTTTTTTGAATACATCGATGGAAGATATGATGCCAGTTTTGGTGGTTATGGATTATGCTTTTGGAGAGCAGGCCTACGAAACTATTGACGAATTGCTGAAGCCGTATCAAGAAACAAAAAACGACGAGAAGATTCATCTAAATGTTTCCTCGGTTTCGATAATGGGAAAAGCAGGAATATTAGAAGGCGGAAAAGGCGATATTATGATTCCATCGGCGCATATCAACGAAGGAACTGGAGATAATTATCCTTTTGACAATGAACTGAACGCCGAAATGTTTGAAGGAAATGGAATTCCAGTTTCAGCAGGGGCAATGGTTACAGTTTTGGGAACTTCATTGCAGAATAGAGATTTATTGAGCTTTTTCCATAAATCTACTTGGGGAGTTGTCGGTCTAGAAATGGAAGGATCGCACTATCAAAAAGCCATACAATCTGCTTCAAAAATTAGAGGAAGCATCAATACAGATGTAAAAGTTCGTTATGCTTACTATGCTTCGGATAATCCGTTGGAGACTGGAAGTACCTTAGCTTCGGGAGGATTGGGAAGCACAGGAGTGAAGCCCACATACTTGATTACCATCAAAATATTAGAACAAATTTTTAATAATAATAATAAATTATGAGTTTAGATTCAGCGAATAGCCAAAAAAGAGATGAAATAGATTTCTCTCATTTATCCAGAAAAATAGGAGAAACTTACCAAAGTTTTTTGAGTACTATATTCTCTGCACTGCAATTTGTAATTAGAAATATTATCTCTATTATTGTTCTTGGTCTACTTGGATTGGTTATAGGTTATTTTTTGGATAAAGGTTCAAAAAGCTACGGTCATGAAATTTATGTAAAACCAAATTTTGGGAGTACTAATCTTCTATACTCTCAAATTGATTTATTACAATCCAAAATAAAGGAAAAAGACACAATTTTTTTTAAATCCATTGGTGTTTTAAAACCAAAATCACTTGGGTTTATAGAAATTGAACCTCTAGTAGATATTTATGGATTAGTGAATGAACGAACGCTTTCAGTTTCTAATAGTCAAAATTCACAAAATTTCGAATTATTAAAGCTACTTTCTGAAAGTTCTGACATTAATAAAGTTATCAAAGGCGATTTAACAGGAAGAAATTATGGTACACACTTAATTCACATAATAACACACGAGAACATTACAAGAGAAGGCACTATCGATCCTATTTTAAATTTCTTGAATAATGAAGAGTTCTTCTTGGCATTGCAGAAGCAATATCTTATTGATCTTCAAATTAAAATCAATTCCAGCGAGGAAATTATTGAACAGATTGATGTTATATTAGATAATTTTGGAGCTAAAACAAATCCTGCCGATAAAAACGACAAACTGATTTATTATAATGAGAACACACAACTAAACGATGTAATCAATACCAAAAAAGAGTTGATATCAGAATTAGGCAATGACAGATTAGATTTGATAAAGTACTCGAAGGTTATCAAAGAGAAGAGTAGCGTCTTAAACGTAAAAAAGACCCAAAGCATTTTTACAAAAATGAAATTTATTCTTCCTGTTATTTTAATCTTAGGTTTTATATTTTTGGTAATCATTCGTTCTTTTTATAAAACGCAACTTGTAAAATTTAAAGAAAGAACATAAGATGAAAGAAATTATTCTTGCCGGAAGTTCAGGGATTCGCTTACATCCACTAACACTTGCAGTGATTAAGTAATTAATGCCAATTTATGCCAAGCCCATGATTGAATCCAAAATCTAAGTATGTAGTGCTTAGAATCTATTTTTATGACAATGATGTTGTAGAAATTGCTACGAATA
Organism: Flavobacteriales bacterium; assembly: GCA_038243675.1. Taxonomy (GTDB): domain Bacteria; phylum Bacteroidota; class Bacteroidia; order Flavobacteriales; family Flavobacteriaceae; genus Flavobacterium. The sequence continues at coordinate 15,255 of JBBSQV010000020.1, read as the reverse complement.
TTAAATCTTGTCATAAAGGTGAAATTGAGATTACAGATATTAATAAAGAATAATTAAAACGCCGAAAATTAAAAGTCAGCATTCCTGATAGGAGTACAGCTTAGGTGGATAGAGGAACTTTCAGTTCATTCATGCAAGCTTCTCAATTTGTTCAAGTAATAGAGGACAGACAAGGTCTTAAAATTGGCTCCATAGACGAAGCAGCTTTTAAAATGGATTTTATTAATAAAGATCAACTAAGAGTTTTGGCGCAGCCGCTTATGGAAAGTGGTTTTGGAACTCAATTATTAAGAATTATAGAATACTAAAATGAAATTTACTCGTACAAAACTTGATGGTTGTTATATTATTGACCCTAATATTATTTTCGATGATCGCGGCTATTTTATGGAGAGTTTTAATGAAAAAACTTTCCGACTTGGCGTCGAGCAAGAAGTGACTTTTGTGCAAGATAATCAGTCATTTTCAGAGAAGGGAGTATTGAGAGGTCTGCATTATCAAACAGGAATCCATGCTCAAGCAAAATTAGTGAGAGTTTTATCAGGTGAAGTTTTAGATGTAGCGGTTGATATGCGGGCAAATTCTGTAACCTTTGGACAACATGTGACTGCAATACTATCGGGAGAAAATCAAAAGCAATTTTACATCCCAAGAGGTTTTGCCCACGGATTTTTAGTTTTGAGCGAAACTGCTACTTTTTTCTATAAATGTGATAATTATTACAATAAAGAATCAGAAGGCGGAATTATTTATAATGATACAGATTTAGAAATTGACTGGAAGTTTTCTGTAGAGAACTTAGTTATTTCGGATAAGGACACTACGTTACCAACCTTCAAAAACTCTAGAATGGTATGGTAGTTCTAGTTACAGGAGCATCAGGACAGCTAGGGCAGGTTCTCCAAAGTATTGCAAATCAATATGCCGAAATAAACCTTAAATTTTTTGATTCTAAAACTTTAAACATTACTGATTTAGAGCATTGCAAAACTATTTTTGAAAAAGTAAATCCAGATTATTGCATCAATGCAGCAGCTTATACCGCGGTTGATAAAGCTGAATCTGAACCAGATTTAGCAAGATTAGTAAATACAGAAGGTCCACGGAATTTAGCTAAAATTTGCAAGGAACTTGCGGTTGTTCTTGTTCATATTTCCACTGACTTTGTATTTGACGGGAATGCGCATGAGCCTTATACTGAAGAGGACTTGCCAAATCCGACAGGAGTTTATGGACAAACAAAATTAGACGGAGAAAAAGCTATTCAATCTATTTTCAGTAACTATTTTATCATTCGTACTTCCTGGGTTTATTCTAAATATGGAAGTAATTTCCTCAAAACTATGTTGAGATTGTCGACCGAAAAAACTTCACTTTCTGTTGTAGATGACCAAATTGGAACACCCACAAATGCGGTTGATTTAGCGAAAGCTTTACTAAAGATTATAACAGTACACACTAGCGCAAAATCGAACAACTATGGAGTTTACAATTTCAGTAATGGGGGAAAATGCAGTTGGTATGATTTTTCCAAGAAAATATTCGAAGTTTATAATATTGAAATAGACTTACAGCCGATTCCCACTGCTAGTTATCCAACTCCTGCTAAACGGCCTGCTTACAGTGTTCTCGATAAAAATAAGATAAAAACTGTCTTTGATATTGAAATTAGAGAATGGAACAAAAGCTTAAACTTAAATTATAGAGATTGTTAAACGCAGCACTTTACCACGGCAAGAAACACTTTTCATTTGCACTTATTATTTTAGGAGCTGGCTGCTTCTTTCTTTCTAATGTTTTGTTTAAAATTATATTTACTGAACTAGAATATGGACAATACTCTATACTGATGACCTATTTGTCTGTTATGTATATTCTTGGTTTATTAGGTTTAGAGCAAATTTTCTTGAGATATTCCACCAGTGCGAATGCTAATGTAATAGCCACGCAAAAATTCCAGATAAGACTTATAGGCTGGACCATCCTGTTGACGCCAATTTTGGGAGTTGTTTGTTTTCAACTGTATTTTAAAGAAGTTGAGATAAATCCTATTCTATTATATTTTTCGTCATTATCGATGGTGGCTTTACTTTTTATATTCAACAGTTTTCGACTCAATGCAAATTTTATTATAGCCCAATTTGTCGCAAATTTTTGGAGATTTGCGTTGTTACTACTAGCAATTTTAGCTTTTGTTTATAAAGATCTATCTTTTGAAAATATTATTAAAGGAATACTTGTCAGTACAATTTTTATATTCATTACATCCCTAATCTATGGTTTCCAAAAAATCAAGTTTCAGTTTGACGAGAATGTTTCCAAAAAAGATCTATTATATACTGCGTTTCAGTTCTTTATTTCCATCACAACTTTTTCTTTTTTAGCTTTTGGAGATCGATTTTTGGTGGAATATAAATTTAGTGTGGAGGAATTTGGAAACTACTTTTATTTGACCAATTTTTTTTTAGCTCCCTTTTCAATATTTCAAAACTATATTGGTTTTAAGCAATTGATATTTTTTAAGAAAGAGTTTAACTTGCAAATTTTCGCTGCTTTTAATAGGAAGTTTCTATTACTAGGTTGCGGATTAGGGATCATCTTATTCGGAATTTCTTATATTGTAAATACTTTTGAATATTTAAATTTTGATTTTGAAAAATATACAAATGTTATTATACTACTAATTATTATGGGTATTGTTCGCCTATATTCGGCATCCATTAATTCGGCATTTGAAGCGAAGACCACTATTAGATCATTACAAAGAGCAAACGTAATTTTTATAGTTGTTGCAGTCATTATTATCGCAACGTCGATGTTCTTTAATAGTTTAGAAGCGATTGTAGCGTGTATTATTCTAGTCTGGTTGCTACGTTGTGTAATTATGAAAAAAATACTCGTAAAACAGCTAAGTCATGTTTAAAACAACTAATGGTTCTATAAGCCTGCGACAAATTTATACATTGCTGTTTCTAATTGGTTGGTTCTTTTTTCCATTCAATGATTTTAATGGTGTGCAAGCGTTTGGAGAATTTAAAAATGAAGCTGGTGCATTTTTCTTTATGGCTGGTTTTTTAGTGTTAAGTATAGAAATACTTTTCAGCGGAAAAATTGCGATTCCTTTCCGAAGCAATCTTTTTCAACTTTTACTACTCTTTTTTGCTTGGTGCTTTATCACTACGGTTTTAAATTATGATACAGTTAGTGAAAATTATTTCAAGCACACAAGTGGCGTATACAGGTTTGTTCGACAATATGTTTCACTTTTAATTCCATCCTTGCTATTTTTCATTTTTTTCTACAATGTTATTCGTCCATGGACTGCGGCAGAAATATTAATAAAAATTCGGAAAGTATTGCTTATTTCTCTTCTTGTTGTTTTCGTCTATGGATTTTTGGAGACTCTTATCGTAGTATTTCACATCAATTTTTTAAGAAATATTCTGGACTTATTCAATTATTTTCCTTTTCTAAATGTCAATTATATGTCTGGTGGTCGTATTTCCTCAGTAGCTTATGAGGCTCCAGCTTTGGGGAATTATTTAATTACCGTCTCGGGATGGATGTTTAGCTACATTTTAAGCTCAAAAAGTCGCTTAAGGTTTGCACCTGCTTTAATGATATTATTCTTAACTTTCTTCTCTGGATCTCGTACAGCATTGATTAATATTGGCATTCAAATATTAATCTTGATTGGTATTTTATATACAATGCCACAGTACCGAAAAAATGTACTTAATATATTTAAATTTGCAGTAGTAGCAATTGGAGTTGCATTACTAATTAATGGAGACAAGGTAATACGAGCTGTTGATGAAAAAGTTGAAAGCTTAAATTTTAGTAAAAATTTAAAAAATAATATTTCAAATCAAACTCGATTTGGAATGCAATACGCATCTATACAAGTATTTAAAGAAAATCCGGTAATCGGAGTAGGATTCGGTCAAGAGACTTATCATAAAAGGTTTCATTACCCAGGCTGGGCAAAGAAAAATAATTGGGAATTTAAAGGAATGTATCAAAACAATAGTTTAAGATCCTTCCCAAGCGCTTATAATATGTATACTAGATTACTCGCAGAAACTGGAATTATAGGTTTGTTTATATTCTTGTTTTTTCTATTTTATTGTATTAATAAATCAATATTCTTATTCAGAAATAGTAATCCTGATTTTAAAATTTTAGGTTTTATATTAATTTTATCCTTTATTGGCCTAAGCTTGAATTGGCTGCAGACAGATTTCTTCCGACAACACGGAATATGGTTATGTTTAGCCGTATTAATAACATTAATAAATAGATTTTCGACAGAGAGATCTATTGAAAAGAACCATTAATTTTCTTTATAGACGTGAGTAAGTTACGAGGAATAAACAATAAAGGAATATTTCTTAATATTCCGTAAATCGGATAAAATCCGAAATGAAAATTATCTCTAATAATTCTCAGCCTATCCTTTACTTGTCGCTTGCGAAATATAGCTGAATACCCTTTATCATTAATTGTATAGTAGATTAATGATTCGGGATAATTTTCGATTTTAAAATGTTTACTTGCCTTAAAAACGAAAGCATAATCTTCTGCTATTTGATATTTTTCAGAGAAAAAACCAATTGTTTCCAAAATTGATTTATGAAAAAGCATCGTTGGATGAGCGACCATTGAATTAAGAAACATTCTGTTTTTAATATTACTATATGAAACAGGATATTTTTGGGTAAATAGGTAATTTCCCCTTTCATCAATACATTCACACCACGATCCTAACAACTTCACATCTGTGTGCTCTTCTAAGTAATTATACTGCTTGGTAAATCTATTTTCCTTATTTAGATCGTCAGAATCCATAGTTCCGACATATTTATAATTAAGTTTAAAAATAATATCTAGTCCATGATTTCTAGCTTTTCCACAACCAGAATTCTGTTTCATTTGAACTACATTAACTTTACCAACTTTAAAATATTTCTGAAGTTCGTCTTCATCTGGTTTAATCTTGCTACCGTCGTCCACGATTAGTATATCAACTAAAATTTCTTCTTTAAACGAAGAAAGACATTTAATTAGGCGTTCATTATCATTATAATGAGACATTAAAACAATTATATTACAATCAATTGATCTTTTTATCATGATTTAAAATTAGCGCAGATTTATTAGGTTTTGAGCTGATAATTGGATTAATTTTTATCTCTTTTGAAAACAAGATCTGGCAAAACTTCCCCTGCAATTGGAAGCGCTTCAATGTTTTCGAAACCAACATTTTTTATAATATTATTTCTTCCATTTTCAATGGATTTAAGAAAAGCTGTAGTTGCTGGTTCTGACAGTGCTCTCCAGCGTTCTCCATCTTTTATAGCGAACCATTCACCAGTATTCGTTTCAACCAATTTATTATTATAAATTATATCCGCAGGCTGATCTTTGAAAACAATATTGGGTAAAATTTCTCCACCAATAGGAAGTTGCTCCGCTAAAGCCAAAGATACATTCTTTAAAACATAATCATTTCCATCCTCTATTGACTTTAAATAATCTGTAGTTGAAGGTTCAGATAATGCTCGCCATCGCATACCATCTTTTACTACGTACCATTCGCCATCTTCCGTATTGATAACCTTACCTTCAAGGTTTTCTAAGTCGGTTTTAGGTGTTTCTACCGTAATCTTTGCAGCTTCTGATGGAGCAGTAGTATCGTTTTTACATGAAAAAAGTGTAATCAACAAAGCTGAAACACCTAGAATTGTTTTTTTCATTGAAAATATCTGAATCAAGTTAAAATCTTATGCAAAAGTGATATTTTATTTCAACTTACCAAAATATAAACGAGCATAATGCAAACCCTATATAGTCCAATTATCTCAAAATTCTAAGGTGAAGAATTAAAAAAAGTTTAAATTTGAACCGATTATTTTAAAATATAATAATGAATTTATCAGTTTCTAAAAATTCTTTATATGATTATTTATTCTGCGCTCTAATATTAGTGATTCCTTTCTCGCTGAAAGTTCCCAATATTATAATGATTGCACTAACTCTATTTTTTTTAGCAGATTACAAACAGATAACGAAATCAAATTTTCAAAATATATTAAAATCGCAGTACTTAGTTTTAGGCTTTTTAATACTTTATTGGCTTATCAAAGGTTTTATTACTGGAAGTTTAGGTGAAAACAAATACAGCCTATTATTACCCGTTATACTCTTGCCCTTTCTAATTTTGAAAGTTTATAATTTTTATAGAATCTTATTTGCACTGGTTTCGTGTGGTTTTATTATTGCTACACGAGCATTGTATGGTATTTTTAATAACTACGTAAAATTTGGCGAACTCTTGCCTTTTGAAGGAGCATCCATTAATCAGATTTTATATATGGAAAGGCCCTATCTCGGCTTTTTCTTAGTTTCTTCAGTTTTAATCGCTGTCTTCCTTATTATTAAAAGATCGAAATTTAAATTAATCCTGGGATTTTACAGTTTTTATGCACTTCTTACTATTTTTCTGATTTCTGCGAGAATGGCACTTGTAACCTTAGGAACTATAATAGTTATCTATATAGTATATTATATAAAAATTTCGGTACGAAAACGACTAATCTATTTTTCGTCTTTTTTACTATGCTTAATTATTTTCATCACATTTAATAAAAATTTACAAGAAAGACTTTTTATAAGCTCTAACTATCAAGAGTCAATTAAAAATTTTGAACGTCACGAACCAAGATTTATAATTTGGCCGTGCAGTTATTCGATATCGAATCTTCCCGCTTTTAATATTTTTTTTGGGCTAGATTCTGAAGATCGCTTAGATGAGTTATTGGGAGACTGTTATTTAGCAAACATGGAAAATAAACATCGAGCAAACTTTTTTGCTGCAACTGAATTGAATACCCATAACCAGTTTGTAGGTACTTATTTGACTTCTGGTATAATTGGATTTTCTCTTCTTAGTCTGTTCTTTTTATTACAGCTATACAATGCTCGAAGAAATTTTTTCAAAACGGCCATTGTAGTCTCTATGTTTCTTTTCTTTCTTGTAGAAAATGTTCTTTATCGTCAGGTTGGCATTTATTTCTTCGCGCTGCTCCTCGTTCTAATCAATTCATTTGATTTTGAATGTGAAGGAGAAGAGATCGGCGATTTAATTAATTAGGACTGAGTAAAAAGCGCTATTTTTGCGTGAAATTTGAACGAATAGTTTTGAAAAAAGTTTTTGTAATAGATTGGTTGGATAAATATGGCGGAGCCGAGAGAGTAATCTCTTCATTAGAAAAGATTATTTCTTTTGACAAAACCTGCACACTAATTAATGTGATGAAGGTGGAAGATTTGAAAAAGATTTATCCACAGCAAAATCCTGACATTTCAGAAACAGTTTTAAAATATGCAAAGAATAATTTCCGATTATTCTTCTTTGCCTTTCATTTTCTAATCAATAGGGTAAAGATAGATTCAGATATGGATCTTATTATTTCTTCGTCTCACGCTGTCGCAAAAGGAGTAAGAAAAGCAAATAGATATCAACTACACATTAGTTATTTTCACGCTCGAAATTTTAATTATATTTGGGATGACAGCAAGTTGTTTTTTGGCGCTCTCAAGTATTTTTTTTATCCAATGATATACATCTTAAGAAAAATAGACGTGAGTCAGGCGCAACGTCCCGATTATATTATTGCCAATTCGTTATTTGTAAAAAAGTGGATTAAAGAAAAATATAAAAGAGACTCTCACGTTATTTATCCACCAGTAGAATTAGAAAATTTCCCATTAGAAATTAATAAAGATGATTATTACATCGTTGTTGGCAGAGTAGTGCACGTGAAAAAATTTGATCTTGTAATTAAAGCATTTAATAAATCTGGAAAGAAACTAATTGTAGTGGGTGATGGAGACCAGTTAAAGCAATTAAAGAGTATTGCAGCAGATAACATTATTTTTAAAGGGTTTTTACACGCAGAAGAAGTGAGTAGTTATATACAAAAAGCAAGAGGTTTTATTCAAATGGGTGTGGAAGGATTTGGAATTGCACCAATTGAGGCTCAAGCCTGCGGAACACCTGTCATTGCGTATGCGTACGGAGGTGTATTAGAAACCGTAATTGATAATAAAACAGGTATTTATTTTAAAGAACAAACTGTGAATGCGCTTGAACAAGCTTTGCGAAAATTTGAAAAAGAAAAGTTTGATCCTATTGTAATTAGGCAAAATGCATTGCGTTTTTCTAACGCTAAATTTGAAAAAGAAATTGAATTGTATATTAAGGAAAAATGTGACATTCATCTCTTAAGTAATTAAACACTTGATTAACTCTAAAATCATAGCATATAAATCATTTGAAGAAATGAAGGATTTTTTTTTAAATTTAAAGTCAGAACTGTTTAGCACAAAGCTAAATGTATATTTGCTAACCGTAGTGTTAATTACCTTGCCTTTAAACTTTGCCTATGGAAGTATTTCGATAATTATCTTATTGGTGGCATTTTTGACTAATTTTAAAAATTGGAAATTTGACTTTATTAGAGCATTAAGTTTACCAGTTTTACTATATATTTTAATGTTTCTGTCTTTAATATGGACCATCGATTTTGACGCAACAATTGTTGGATTAAGAAAATCCGTGCTCTTCCTGCTAATTCCCGCAGCATTTTTATTTATTCCCAAGTTAAGCGATTTAGAAATTTCAAAAATCATTCGTTTCTTTAGTTTCAGTATGGTTTTATACACTTTGTATTTTCTGATAAATGCAATTTATAAGTTTTCGCTAGCTCAGGATTCTAGTGTTTTCTTTTTCCATGAATTGGTATCGCTGGATCTAAATGCTGTTTATATGGCGACTTTCGCTTCTTTTGCCGTGTTCTATTTCGTTTCAATCGAAGATAAAAATAGTATCGAACGGCTTGCGATGTTTACATTGCTACTTTTTGTCTTTTTACTTTCTTCACGAAGTATTTTTTTTATCGATTTAATTCTTATCATTTGCTACTACATCTTCTTTTCTAAAACGCATCAAGGAGTGAAAATTGTAACGGTTTTTACATTTTTCTTGTTTTTGGTTATTTCGGTAGCTTCGAGTCAGGAGATTAAAGAACGCTTATTATCGAAGTCAGAAACAGCCTTCGTAGATAATATTTTAAATAACAATATCACTGATAAACAAGAACGAGACAATAATGTAACAATAGAAGAAGCTTGGAATAAAAACGATTTTCAACAAAATAATTTCTTTCCTGGAACTGCTTTGCGTGTATTTCAGGTCAGAGTTTTTAAAGAAATGCTTAATGAGCAGAATATATTTTATACGGGATTTGGACTAGAAGCTTCTCAATCTGAGATTGAAAAAAAAATAGATCAGCATCAATTGTCTCTAGGTTATAAAGTATTCAATTTCCACAACCAATATATTCAAACTTTTGCCGAATTAGGGATTTTTGGATTTCTATTATTGATATTAATGTTGCTTGTAAACTTAAAAAATGCGATTTATAATGGAGACTTTTTGCATCTTGTTTTTGCACTTACAATGATAATATTACTACTAACCGAGTCAATATTTAGTAGACAGCGTGGAATTATCTTTTTCATCGTTCTATACAGCATCTTTAATTCGCAATTTGTCAAAAAAAAGGCTCTTGAGATATGATAGGAGTAGGAGATTCAAACTTTAAAATTCTACTGCGCAATTTCTTATTTGTAACTTTGATCTTCAAATAAAAATAAATTTAAATAGCTATGGAAAAACTTCAAGGGAAAAAAGCGATAATTACAGGTGGTAGTAGAGGATTAGGTAAAGCAACTGCTTTGGCTTTCGCCAAAGAAGGAATCGATGTCGCCATTACAGGAAGAGATGAAGCACGCTTGAAAGAAACCGTGGAAGAATTGCGCGAGCTGGGAGTTAAAGCGACTTATGCAATATTTGATGTTGGGCAACACGAAGAAGTTAAAACAGGAATTAAGCAGATTATGGATGAGCTTGGTGGAGTTGATATTCTTGTAAACAACGCTGGTATTGCGGCATTTGGGAAGTTTCTAGAAATGGACGCAGAAGAGTGGTCAAAAATAATGCAAACAAATGTAATGGGAATGTACTATGTTACTAGAGAAGTTTTGCCATTTCTTATCGAGAATAATCAAGGTGATATTATAAATGTTTCTTCCACAGCAGGACTTTCTGGAAATGCCGGAACATCTGCATATTCAGCATCAAAATTTGCTGTAATCGGTCTTTCTGAAGCATTGATGAAGGAAGTAAGAAAGGATAATATTAGAGTTTGTACCCTTACTCCAAGTACAATTGCATCTGATATGTCACTAGAGCTGGGAATTACTGACGGCAATCCTGACAAAGTTTTACAGTCAGAAGACTTCGCACAATTAATTGTAGCTTCATTGCATCTTCCTAGACGTGCAATGCTTAAATCGGCTTCGTTGTGGTCGACAAATCCTTAATGTTTTTACCATAAATAATATGCCGGAAAGTTTTCGTTTAAACCATCAGCTCTAGACTGTTCAGCTTTTGCTGCTGTAGAAGGTGGAATCTTTATGTCGACAAATGCCTCAGATTTTATGGTTTTGTTATATCTTGCGAGATAAAATTTCCAAGATGAAAAGAATACTAATCACTGGGGCTGCCGGTTTTTTGGGCTCTCATTTGTGCGACCGATTTATTGCAGAAGGTTACCACGTTATAGGAATGGATAACTTAATTACAGGTGATTTAAAAAATATCGAGCATTTATTCAAACTGGAAAGTTTCGAATTTTATCATCACGACATTACCAAATTTGTAAATATACCTGGAAAATTAGATTATATTTTACACTTCGCTTCTCCAGCAAGTCCTATTGATTATTTAAAAATTCCTATTCAGACGTTAAAGGTGGGTTCTCTTGGAACACATAATTTATTGGGTTTAGCTCGAGTAAAAAAATCACGTATTCTTATTGCATCAACATCGGAGATTTATGGAGATCCACTAGTTCACCCGCAAACGGAGGACTATTACGGAAATGTAAACACTATAGGTCCAAGAGGAGTTTATGATGAGGCGAAGCGTTTTCAAGAATCAATTACAATGGCTTATCATACTTTCCACGGCGTGGAAACGAGAATTTTAAGAATATTTAATACATACGGTCCTCGAATGAGGCTAAATGACGGTCGAGTTATTCCGGCTTTTATCGGCCAAGCTCTACGAGGCGAAGACCTGACGATCTTTGGCGATGGCATGCAAACGCGTTCTTTTTGTTATGTAAGTGATCAAGTTGAAGGAATCTATAGATTGTTGCATTCAGACTATCCGCTGCCTGTCAATGTGGGAAATCCTGACGAAATCACCATCAAAGATTTTGCCGAAGAAATAATCAAACTTACTGGGACGAAACAGAAAATAGTTTATCATCCCTTACCAATGAATGATCCTTTACAACGTCAACCAGATATTACGAAAGCTAAAGAAATTTTAGGATGGGAACCTAAAATCGGTAGGGCAGAGGGAATGAAAATTACTTATGATTATTTTAGATCACTCTCCACAGAAGAATTATTAAAGGAAGACCACAAAGATTTTTCGAAGTACAATAACTAGATTATGAAGAATAAAACTGGCAGGTATTCAGCTTATATCCGTCCTTTTTCAATCGTTTTAGATCTGGCAATAATCAACTTATTTGCCGCTCTATTTCTGTCGAGCGTGTCGTATACCCTTTATTTCGCTATTTTTATTTCGCTTTCTTGGGTTATTATTTCATTGAATATTAAATTCTATGACGTCTATCGTTTTACGAAAGTCGTCGCTATAGGCAACCGAGTTCTAAAGCAATTTGCGCTTTATACAATTGTGTGTTTTGCATTTTTGGGATTGTATGTGAAAGATTCTAACGCAAGAGAAACTTTTAAATATACAGCTATTTCAATTTTTGTAATAGCTGGTATTAAAATATTTATCTATTATTTTCTACGAAAGTACCGAACTCTATATGGCGGCAATTTTCGGCAAGTTGTGCTATTGGGAACTCCAAAACGAGTGGCGCAATTAGCATCATTTTTTGAAGATAATCCCGATTATGGTTATAAATTAATAAAGTCCTTTTCAACAGAAGCAGATAAAAAAGCTGCAATAGATGCTTGTTTTAATTTTGTGAAACAAGAAAAGATTGACGAAATTTATTGCTCGTTGTTTGATCTGAATAATAATCAAATAAAGAGCATTATTGATTTTGCCGACAATAATCTAAAAATTTTAAAATTTTTACCAGATAATAAAGATTTTTTGGCTAGAAATCTAAAATTAGATTATTATGGGTATATTCCAATTTTGTCTTTGAGAAGTATCCCAATAGACGATATTATTAACCAGATTATTAAAAGAACATTCGATATTGTTTTTTCAATATTGATTATCGTCTTTGTACTGTCTTGGCTGATTCCTATTTTGGCTTTTTTCATTAAATCGGAGTCGCCTGGACCTGTGTTTTTCATGCAGATGCGGAATGGGTTGAACTATGTGGAGTTTAATTGTTATAAATTCCGTTCTATGAGATTAAATGAAATTGCAGATCTTGAGCAGGTTTCGAAAAACGATCCACGCATTACGAATATTGGTCGCTTCATGCGTAGGACGAGTATTGACGAATTACCACAATTTTTCAATGTACTTTTAGGCGAAATGTCGGTTGTTGGACCACGTCCACATATGGTAAGTCATACCGAAATGTATGCGCAGAAAATTGATAAATTTATGGTACGACATTTCGTCAAGCCCGGGATTACCGGACTGGCGCAAACAAACGGATTTAGAGGTGAAGTAGAAAGTGATCAAGATATTATCTATCGTGTGAAATATGATATTTTTTACATGGAAAATTGGTCGTTGTTGCTTGATCTAAAAATCATATTTATGACCTTAGTAAATGCCATTAAAGGGGAAGACAAAGCGTACTAATGACGCCGCTTGTCTCCATAATAATGCCTGCTTACAATGCTGAGAATTTTATTGTTCAGGCAATTCTTTCCATACAAAATCAAACCTTTTCCAATTGGGAACTAATTATTGTAGATGATGTTTCGACAGATACTACTGTGGAAATTATTAAGCACGCTTGCGCGAAAGATACTCGGATTACATTTGAAAAATTAACTAAAAATTCAGGAACTGGAGTTGCAAGAAATGCTGCTCTGCAAAAGGCTCGCGGAAGGTATATTGCTTTTCTTGATGCCGATGATTTGTGGAGAAATGATAAACTGCAAAAGCAGATTGATTTTATGCAAAGCAATAATTTGGCTTTCTGTTTTAGTTATTACAATTTAATTGATGCTGATGGTAACGAAACTGGAAAGCAAATTACAGCTCCTAAAAGCATAACATTTTCAAAGCTTTTTGTTGCAAACTGGATTGGAAATCTGACCGCAATGTATGATGCCGAGGTTGTTGGTAAAATGACAATTTCGTCTGCTCGCAAGAGGCAAGATTGGACTTTATGGCTTAAGATTGTAAAGAAAGTGAAAATTGCCCAAGTAATTCCCGAGAGTTTGGCGTTTTACCGAATGGGAAATCAGTCCGTTTCGTCAGGAAAAATCGCACTTCTAAAACATAATTACGAGGTTTATAGAAAATTCCATAAACTGATTGTTGTCGCTTCTTTGGCTTCTATGATGGCATTTTTAGTCTGTCATTTTTTTGTAAAACCGTTTTATATCAAGAAACTACTTCAGAAGTAAATTGCTTTAATTTCCCCGCGGAACTGCGCTCCAAAGTTTTCTTTCTATTCAAAATCAATGTCAATCCAGGTTCTAAAAAAGTCGAAAATGCACTTTTGATGTTTTCTGTTTCATTAGTAGTCAAAGGATTGTCGCTGGTGTAGACGATTTCGAAAGTATCCATTTTGATCTGAATTATCACAAATTCTTTGACGTTGCCTTCATCATCAAATAGCTTTTTGGTGATAGAGTAGAAGGTCATTCCGGATGCGATTTTTCCACTTGGAAGGATGGCAATATCGTTAGTGCGACCGGTCAATTTTTTGAGTACAGGATATTTTGAAGTACTGGATTCAGACAATATACCGATATCGCCCACTTCATATCGAATCATTGGATGCGCCTTGTTGTATAAAGCGGTTACTACTATTTTTCCTTCTTGTCCTAAGGGTACCGGCTTATTATCAATGTCTAAAATTTCGACAAAGACGGTTTCGGCATTTACTTGCCATTTTCCTTTTGGATCTTCAAGCGCAATGATGTCAAGTTCAGCCGAGCCATATTCGTTGATTACGGGAACTCCAAATTGCTTTTCGAGTAGTATCTTGTCGTCTGAAAAGAGCATTTCGCTTGTTACTACGCAAACTCGAAGAGTGGGGCAGATGTCTTTCAGAATTAAATCTTTCTTTTGTAGAAATTTAGCTAGTAGAACAATAGAACTTGTGTATCCGTTAATATAGTAAAACTGCTTCTTTTTAAACTTCTCTACCACTTTTTCTAACGCGATATCACTCGAATCGAAAATATTAAAACGGTAACGACGGCTTAGAAAATCTTTGATTCTGACTTTGGTTTTACCAATAAAATCTAATGGCATTCCGTAAAATCGAGCTTGCCAAGAGTTGTTATAGTTCACACCGTGCCATTGCATCTTGCGTATAATATTTGCCCAGATAAGCGCATGGTATTCTTTGTCTTTGGCAAAAACAAACGGCGCACCGCTAGAGCCCGAAGTTTTGTTGATATAGACATTCTTTATGGTAAATTCGGCTGAAAGTCTTTCTGCTAAAGGTCGTTGCAAATCTTTTTTCTGCATTACTGGAATATCAGTCCATTTGGTAGTCGGTCTGTCGGCGATAAAATCCTTGTAAAAAGGATTGTTGGCAAGATGGTATTCTAAAATTTCCTTTTTTGCATTTTCGGTAAAGGCTGTATATTTATCTTCTGAAACATCTACAATCGCAGCTAGTTTTTTGCGTGCTTTTCCCATTGGATATCCACTAACGAGAAGCGATAAGTCAAATAGTTTAAACATAGAAAACTGTGTTTTGCTCAAAAATACCATTTATAAATAAGAGCTTTAGGAAATTTAACGCTTTGTTAGTTGGTGAGTGGGTAAGTATGTTAAGATTTAATAGTACAAGGAAATAAAACACAATCCTATGAAAAACTTAAAGCAGCTGAAGATTAGACAATTTCTAGCTTTATCATTGATAATGATTTTTTGTAATGCTTGTTTTAAAGATAAAAGCGATTTTAAATCGGAATTCATAAAGA